>NZ_JBBCPK010000014.1:0-64622 GCF_037150775.1 Leclercia sp. M50 | reverse complement strand
AGTCGGGGTGTCGTATTCAACGTGAGAAGTGTTGATGGTGATACCACGAGCTTTTTCTTCTGGTGCGTTATCGATCTGGTCGAATGCACGAGCAGAACCACCGTAGGTTTTTGCCAGAACGGTAGTGATTGCAGCGGTCAGCGTTGTTTTACCATGGTCAACGTGGCCGATAGTACCGACGTTAACGTGCGGTTTTGTACGTTCAAACTTTTCTTTAGACATCGATTGTCCCTCTAAGACACGGATAAATCGGTGATATCACCACATCAACCAGGCGAAATGCCTGAACTGTTGAATACATTTAAATTGAAACAGAGAGAAATGGGAGGGAGAAGTGAAGTGGTGCTGATACCCAGAGTCGAACTGGGGACCTCACCCTTACCAAGGGTGCGCTCTACCAACTGAGCCATATCAGCACGTATTGGAGCGGGCAGCGGGAATCGAACCCGCATCATCAGCTTGGAAGGCTGAGGTAATAGCCATTATACGATGCCCGCATCCTGAAACTCGGCTACCCAGTTCTTTCTGTAACAAAAAAAGAGATTTCTCTCTTTTTAAGTTCGAGCTGGTTAATTTTTTCAACCAACTCCGGCGGCGTTAACGCTGCCAGAAAGTGGTGGTGGGGGAAGGATTCGAACCTTCGAAGTCTGTGACGGCAGATTTACAGTCTGCTCCCTTTGGCCGCTCGGGAACCCCACCGGACTTGATGGTGCCGACTACCGGAATCGAACTGGTGACCTACTGATTACAAGTCAGTTGCTCTACCTACTGAGCTAAGTCGGCATCAAGTAGCGCGCATTCTATGGAGACATGGGCAGTCATGCAACTAAAAATTTGCATAAATTGTTCTTTCGCTCACATTTTGTGCTGGAAGAGTGAATAACGCTGTATTTTCAGGCAGACGCGCGCAAATATTCACCATATGCTGTCCCGTAATAGGCTCAAACCCGGTCTGTGACGATTCCCGCTTAACGCAACACGGGGCCACTTTTTTTCTTATTATTCGGCTCATCTGGTGTTAACCTCCTGCCCATTGTCCAAAATTAACTAATCAATGATGTGCCACTCCCCCCTACCCAGCCTCTGTTGTGGGATGCGATGGCTCATTCAAGCATGCTTATGAGCAAAAAAGAGCAAACGTTAATGACGCCTTATCTCCAGTTTAGCCGCAGCCAGTGGGCTGCTCTGCGTGACTCCGTCCCGATGACCTTAACGGAAGGCGAAATCGCACGGTTAAAAGGGATAAACGAAGACCTGTCGCTTGAAGAAGTGGCTGAAATTTATTTGCCTCTGTCACGTTTGCTGAATTTCTATATCAGTTCCAACCTTCGTCGACAGGCCGTGCTGGAACAGTTCCTCGGGACTAACGGACAGCGCATCCCTTATATCATCAGTATTGCCGGCAGCGTGGCCGTGGGTAAAAGTACCACCGCGCGCGTACTGCAGGCGCTGCTGAGCCGCTGGCCAGAGCATCGCAGCGTTGAGCTGATCACCACCGACGGCTTCCTGCACCCTAACGAGGTGTTAAAAGAGCGCGGTCTGATGAAGAAGAAAGGCTTCCCGCTCTCTTATGATATGCACCGTCTGGTGAAATTCGTGTCGGATCTGAAATCCGGCGTGCCGAACGTTACGGCCCCGGTCTATTCGCACCTGATTTATGACCGTATCCCTGACGGGGACAAAACCGTGGTCCAGCCGGACATTCTGATTCTGGAAGGGTTAAACGTTCTGCAAAGCGGGATGGACTATCCCCATGACCCGCATCATGTCTTTGTCTCCGACTTTGTCGACTTCTCTATTTATGTCGATGCCCCGGAAGATTTACTGCAAAGCTGGTACATCAACCGCTTCCTGAAGTTCCGCGAAGGGGCATTCACCGATCCTGACTCCTACTTCCACAACTACGCCCAGCTCTCGAAAGAGGAGGCGGTGAATGTGGCGACCGCACTGTGGAATGAGATCAACTATGTGAACCTGAAAGAGAACATTCTGCCAACGCGCGAGCGGGCCAGCCTGATCCTCACCAAGAGCGAAAAACACGCTGTCGATCAAATCCGTTTACGGAAATAGCGTCCCGCAAACCAATAAAAAAACCGGCGAATTCGCCGGTTTTTTTTCACTTACGCGTGGGGCTTCTCGCCATTTTCGTCCTGGTCCACCGCAAAGCAGGCCACCAGTTGTCCGCCGTAGTCTTTCAACTGCGGTTGCAGTTGGGTACATGGCCCAAAACGACGGCGGCAACGGGCATTGAAAGCACACCCCGGTGGCGGGTTAAGCGGGCTTGGCAGCTCGCCGGTCAGCTTAATACGCTCCCGGCGGTCATCCGGGTTCAGACGCGGTGTTGCAGAAAGCAGCGCCTGGGTATAAGGATGGCGCGGGTTATTAAAGATCTGATCCTTGGTGCCCTTCTCGACGCAACGGCCCAGATACATCACCATCACTTCATCCGCGATATGCTCTACCACTGAGAGGTCGTGAGAGATGAAGACATACGACAGGCCTAAATCCTGCTGCAGATCCATCATCAGGTTCAGCACCTGCGCACGAACGGAAACGTCCAGCGCGGAGACCGGTTCATCGGCGATCACCACATCCGGATCGAGCATCAGACCACGGGCAATAGCGATACGCTGACGCTGACCGCCAGAGAACATATGCGGGTAGCGATCGTAGTGCTCGGTCTTAAGCCCCACTTTCGCCATCATCGCCAGCGCCTTTTCGCGACGCTGCTCTTTACTCAGCGTGGAGTTGATCTGCAATGGCTCCTCCAGAATCTGCCCCACTTTTTTACGCGGGTTCAGCGAACCATAGGGGTTCTGGAAGACAATCTGGATTTTCTGGCGACGCAGCTTCTGCGCGTCGGGATCGTGCTTCAGCAGATCCTGACCCTGATAGTACAGCTCGCCCCCGGTCGGGGTTTCAATCATGGTCAGCAGGCGACCCAGCGTGGATTTCCCGCAGCCGGACTCGCCTACCACCGCTAGCGTTTTGCCGCGCTCGAGGGTAAAGGAGACGCCGTCCAGCGCTTTCACCAGGCGCTCAGGGGCAAACAGCCCCTTCTTCACCGGGTAGTGTTTTTTCAGATCGATAGCCTGCAACAGGGGCTGTTGCACGGTGGCCTCATGCGTACTCATAGTTCGGCCTCCCGGCGTCATCAAGTGGGTAGTGACATTTAGACTGGCGACCGCCGTCCACGGTGTTCAGCGCCGGCTCGTCAACGCGACATTTGTCCGTGGCATACGGGCAGCGCGGGTTCAGCAGACAGCCGGTCGGGCGGTCATATTTACCCGGTACCACGCCCGGCAGTGATGCCAGGCGCGCCTTATCCTGGGCAAACTCCGGCAGAGCGCGCAGCAGCGCCTGGGTATAGGGGTGACGCGGCGCGCGGAAGATATCGTGCGAGCTGCCGGTTTCCACAACCTGCCCGGCATACATCACGATGATTTTATGCGCCGCTTCGGCCACTAACGCCAGGTCATGAGTGATCAGGATCAGCGCCATGTTCTCTTTCTGCTGTAACTCCAGCAGCAGCTCGATGATCTGTGCCTGAATGGTCACGTCCAGCGCGGTTGTCGGTTCATCGGCAATCAGCAGTTTTGGCCGACAGGCAATCGCCATGGCGATCATTACACGCTGGCTCATCCCGCCGGAGAGCTGGTGCGGATAGACATCCAGACGCGAGGCCGGGTCCGGAATACCCACCTGGGTCAACAGATCGATTGCCCGCTGGCGGCGGGTTTTCTTGTTTCCGCCCTGGTGCACCTTAATGGCTTCCATAATCTGGAAGCCCACGGTGTAGCACGGGTTAAGGCTGGTCATCGGATCCTGGAAGATCATCGCCACTTCGGCACCGACCAGGTTGCGGCGCTCTTTTTCGGAAATGCGCTTCAGATCCTGCCCGTTAAATTCCAGGTTTTCCGCCATCACGCGGCCTGGAAAATCAATCAGTCCCATGATTGCCAGGGAGCTTACCGATTTACCGGAACCGGACTCGCCCACAATGCCGACCACTTCACCCTGATTTACGCTGTAGCTGACCCGATCTACGGCGCGAAACTCGGAGCCTACGTCACCGAAGTGCACCGATAATTTATCTACATTTAATAACGCCATCTCGTGCCTCTTACTGCTTCAGTTTGGGATCAAGTGCATCACGCAGACCATCACCCATCAGGTTAAATGCCAGCACCGTCAGCAGGATCGCCAGACCCGGGAAGGTCACGACCCACCAGGCGCTTTGCGCGAACTGCAACACGTCGGAGAGCATGGTGCCCCACTCCGGTGTTGGCGGCTGCGCACCCATGCCGAGGAAGCCAAGGGCGGCCATATCGAGAATGGCGTTAGAGAAACCGAGCGACGCCTGAACAATCAGCGGCGCAAGGCAGTTTGGAAGAATGTTGATGAACATCTGACGCATCGCGCCAGCGCCCGCCACGCGAGAGGCGGTAACGTAGTCACGGTTCACTTCCACCAGCACCGCCGCGCGGGTTAATCGCACGTAGTGAGGAAGGGCAACAAAGGTCAGGGCCAGCGCGGCGTTGCCGATTGACGGGCCGAAGATCGCCACCAGCACCAGCGCCAGCAGCAGGCTTGGCAGAGCCAGCATGATGTCGACGATACGCATGATGGTGTTATCAATCAGGCCGCCAAAGTAACCGGCGATCAGGCCCAGCACCACGCCGAGGATCAGCGACAGCACCACCACCAGACAGCCAACCAGCAGCGACAGACGTGCGCCGTACATCAGACGGGAAAGCACATCACGGCCTACGTCATCGGTACCCAGCAGATGCGTCAGGGTGCCGCCGTCCTGCCATACCGGGGGTGCAAGCAGCGCATCACGGAACTGCTCCGCCGGGTTATGCGGCGCGAGCACGTTCGCAAACACGGCGATCAGGATCATGATGGAAACGTATACCAGCCCTACCACCGCGCCTTTGTTGCGTTTGAAGTAGTGCCAGAACTCCTGCATCGGCGTCATTGGCACCGGTGCAGCTTTATTTACAGTAACTTGTGACATGATGGCCCCTTACTTCTTATGACGAATACGCGGGTTCACCACGCCGTACAGCAAATCGACCAGCAGGTTGACGAGGATAATCATCGTCGCCACCAGCAACACACCGCCCTGCACCACCGGATAGTCACGGCGCTGCAGCGCGTCAATCAACCAGCGGCCCAGGCCCGGCCAGGAGAAGATGGTTTCGGTCAGAATCGCCCCTGCCAGCAGCGTCCCCACCTGCAGACCGATAACCGTGACCACCGGCAGCATGGCGTTGCGCAGTGCATGAATGATGATCACCCGCATACGGGTCAGCCCTTTGGCGCGGGCAGTACGGATGTAGTCCTCGCCCAGCACTTCCAGCATCGACGAACGGGTCATACGCACGATGACCGCCAGCGGGATTGTCCCGAGCACCATCGCAGGCAGGATCATGTGTGCCAGCGCATCAATAAAGTTGCCCTCTTCACCCCAGATAGCCGTGTCGATCAGCATAAAGCCGGTCAGCGGATTGGTGTCATCGAGGAAGACCATATCGCTGACGCGCCCTGAGACAGGCGTCAGGTTCAGCTGCACCGAAACCAGCATAATCAGCATCATGCCCCACCAGAAGATAGGCATGGAGTAGCCGGTCAGCGCCAGGCCAACGGCAGTATGATCAAAGATGGAGCCACGTTTTACCGCAGCCAGCACGCCCACCGGAATACCAACGGCGACGGCAAAAATCATGGCGCAGACACCGAGCTCCAGCGTCGCTTTAAAACGTGGTACGAACTCTTCCCACACCGGAAGACGGCTTTTCAGCGAAATGCCCAAATCACCATGCATCACACCCCAGATATAGTGGAGGTACTGCTGCCACATCGGCTTATCCAGCCCCAGTTCGGCCAACAGCTGTGCATGACGTTCAGGAGAAATGCCACGCTCGCCCGCCATAATCATTACCGGGTCACCGGGGATCATATGGACGAAAGCGAAGGTGAGAAGGGTGATACCGATAAACGTAGGGATAACAAGTCCCAGACGTCGGAGGATGAACTGCAACATAACCCGGATTCTCTCTAATGACGTACGCCTGGAGGCGCGACGTCTGTATTGCTCACAAAACTACTGGCGGGTGGCGCTGCGCTTACCCGGCCTACATTTGTAGGCCCGCGCAAGCGCAGCGCCGCCGGGCATGGGGTGCTGTCGCACCCCTTACGCTTTTAATTATTCAACAGAGACGTTTTCGAAGTGGTGTTTGCCCAGTGGATCAACCACATAGCCTTTAACTTCTTTACGCACTGGTTCGTACACGGTTGAGTGAGCCACGATCAGCGCTGGCGCCTGCTCATGCATGACAACCTGAGCCTGTTTGTACAGTTCGATACGCTTGTTGTGATCTTCTGCGGCACGCGCCGGCTGAATCAGATCTTCAAACGGCTTGTAGCACCAGCGAGAGTAGTTAGAACCATCTTTCGCCGCGGCGCAGCTGAACAGGGTCGCGAAGAAGTTATCCGGATCCCCGTTGTCACCGGTCCAGCCCATCATCACAGCCTGGTGCTCACCCGCTTTAGCACGCTTGAGGTACTCGCCCCACTCGTAGGTCACGATCTTGGCCTGAACGCCGATTTTCGCCCAGTCAGCCTGAACCATTTCTGCCATACGGCGCGCGTTCGGGTTGTAAGGACGCTGTACTGGCATCGCCCACAGCTCAACGGTAAAGCCTTTATCCTGGCCCGCTTCTTTCAGCAGCGCTTTCGCTTTCTCAACGTCATAGGTGTAATCCTTAACGTCGTCGTTGTAGCCCCACATGGTTGGTGGGATCAGGTTCTTGGCAGCAACGCCAGCGCCCTGATAAACGGCCTTGATGATCGCTTCTTTGTTCACCGCGTAGGTCAGCGCCTGACGCACTTTCACGTCATCAAACGGTTTCTTCTCGGTGTTGAAGGAGAGATAGCCGACGTTCAGACCCGCCTGCTCCATCAGGTTGATGTTTTTATCCTGCTTCATGCGCGCGATGTCAGCCGGGTTCGGGTACGGCATAACCTGGCACTCGTTCTTCTGCAGCTTGGCGTAACGCACGGAGGCGTCAGGCGTGATGGAGAAGACCAGACGGTCGATCTGCGGCTTGGTGCCCCAGTAACCTTCAAACGCTTTGTAAAGAATGCGGGAGTCTTTCTGATACTGCAGCAGCTGGAACGGACCGGTACCGATTGGGTTCAGGTCAACTTTCTCCGGGGTGCCAGCTTTCAGCATGTTGTCCGCATACTCTTTAGAGAGAATAGAGGCGAAGTCCATGGCCAGGTCAGCCAGGAATGGCGCTTCCGGACGGGTCAGCACGAACTGAACGGTGTTGTCGTCCACTTTTTTGATTTCGCTGATCAGATCCGGCAGACCCATCCCTTCAAAGTATTCATAGCTGCCGCCGGATACTTTGTGGTACGGGTTCTGGGCATTTTTCTGACGGTCAAAGGAGAACACCACGTCGTCGGCGTTAAAGTCGCGCGTAGGTTTAAATTCTTTGCTGTCCTGCCACTTCACGCCCGGGCGCAGGTGGAAGGTGTAGGTCTTGCCGTCTTCGCTGATGTCCCACTTCTCTGCCAGACCCGGAATAACTTCCGTAGTACCGGTTTTGAATTCAACCAGACGGTTATAGATAGGTACAGAGCTTGCGTCGTACGTTGTACCAGAGGTAAAGAGCTGTGGGTTAAAGCCTTCCGGCGAGCCTTCAGAACAGTAGACCAGGGTTTTTGCCTGTACGCTTGCTGCGACAGTCATGGCTACCAGGCTCAGACCAAGCTTCAGCATCCCTGACTTCTTCAAGGAAATACTCATTGTTATTCTGCTCCAATGTGATGTTTTTGTTGTGTTACTCCGCCTGACCTTTAATTTTTTTTTACCCGGTCTGGTCGGTGTTGCCCTAAGGCGTGATAAGGGATGGAGATTCCTTTCAGAAGAGCGACTGAGTTGCAGCGCAGATCCTCCCTGAAATGCCCCTCGTGCCCTACAATCTGTCAACAGAATGTGAAAACGTCAATACAGGTGACGGGGATTTACGCTAAGTGTGAGAATTGGCAAACAAAGATTAAAAAAACCACCGGGGCCTATTTTCAGCAGGGAAATTTATGCTACCCGCCATGATGCAGCACAACTCTCTATGCATTCTGCTACAACCAGTGATTAACATTTATTCAACCGGGGTAAATTTTCTTACGGAATGGCGATTATCTGCGCACTAAATGCCGTGAACGTTAAAACGCACAGGGGAAAATGCTGAGGTTATGTATAAGCAACGCGAAAAAAGATCATTCCATATATAAAAAAATACAATGGAATATGTCACATAATCGTTAACAGGCAGGGGGAAAGCGCGGTAACCGCTATTTTAATTACTTTTGAATAATAACGTTCTGATGGGGTGTATTACTGTAACCCATAAAAGCAAAAAACCCCGCTCAAAGAGCGGGGTTTCGAATGTGGTCGGCGAGAGAGGATAACTCGTCACTCCGTGACTCGCCCTGCGGGCCGTTGCTGAAGCAACGTTCTCTCGCTTCGCTCGAGTCGAACCTCCTGCCCCGGAGGTTCTCATCCTCATAACCTTCAGATGCAAAAAACCCCGCTCAAAGAGCGGGGTTTCGAATGTGGTCGGCGAGAGAGGATTCGAACCTCCGACCCACTGGTCCCAAACCAGTTGCGCTACCAAGCTGCGCTACTCGCCGAATGCGGAGCGCATCTTACTGCTACGCTCTGCCTCCGTCAATCCCTTATTTTGCAAAAGCCTTTCGATCGGCTATAAAGTCGCCAGGCCCGTTACTTTGCGGCTTTCGCGGCGCTGTCCGGCACTTTACACCAGTTGTTATTCTCGTTAATCCCGCCGTCCGGCGAGGTGTAACCGAGGCAACCGAGAATGGTGTCGTACAGTTCCACATGACGACGAGCCACCTTCATATCCGCCTGCGCTTTAAGATGCGCAAACATTTTGGCTTTCTCCGGGTTCTCCAGATACTTATCAGACATCCACACCATCATCGGTACGCGGAACTGCTCCGGCGGGGCCATCTTGCGCGGCGTACCATGCAGGTGCTCTTTCTCGTTAATCGACTCACCGTGGTCGGCGGCATAGAAAACAATGGCTTTCTTATCGCGCAGCTGGTCAATCACGCTGTCGATAAAGTGATCCACATAGGTCACCGAGTTGTCGTAAGAGTTGATCAGCTGCTGTTTACTGCAGTCTTTATCCACGCCTTTACACTCCGGCGTCCATTTCGCAAAGCTACGTGGATAACGCTGGGTATAGTTAAAGTGCGACCCTTTGGTATGCAGGATAATCAGATGTTTACCGTTCGGGTTGCCCTCCAGCGAGCGTTGCATCTCGTCGATCAGCAGCATGTCGTCCACGCTCTTACCGCGGTTACGCGGCTCAGCGCCAATCTGTTCACGGTAGGCAATGTTGTTGGCCATGGTGTTGCTGTAGAACCACATCTCGCTCTGCATCGCATAGAGGTCGGAGGTAAAGCCCAGCTGACGCAGCACTGAGAAGACGTTCTGCTCTTTCAGCGTTCGCTGTGGGTTATCGCTCGCCCCGCCCTCACGCACGAACATGCAGCGCAACGAGAGTTTGGTCGCGGTATCGCAGGAGTAACCGCGGAAGGCGACAAGGTTTTTCTCCTGCGCCAGTTTCGGCGTGGTATCCCGCTCATAGCCCAGAATGCCCATGTGATCCCAGCGCGTGGTTTCACCGATAATGAAGACAACGTAGGTGTCATCCAGATCCGCAGGCGCCTGATAGGTGAATTTCTTCGCCGGATTCAACAGCGATTTATTGTCGGAAGATTCATCCACCTGCGCCCAGGCGTATAACCCCAGCGCGGAGATCCAGTTTGAAGGCAGATAGGAGTTCGCCACCACGCCGCCATAGCTCGGCATATCCACGCCGGAGGTACGCTCGACATTCTTCTGCTGTAAATCCAGCAGGCGGATAGGTCCCCAGACCATTAAGCCTGCCAGCACCACCACCGCAGCGCTTCTGGTGCGCTGTCCGGGGGTACGCAGCTGGCGCAACAACGTATAGCGGCAGCGGTTGTTCCAGATAAGCAGTAGCGGCAGGATGCTGACGCAAACCAGCCAGAGAATAAAGTGTAAACCGACCACCTCTTTCGAGAGGTCGATATCTGTGGTCATCACCGAAGCAATAATGCCGTAGCCGATCACCACGTTCATAAAGGTCATGTAATAGCTGGCACCTGCCGAGCACAGCACCACCAGCGTGGCGAGTACCCGCCAGACACGGCGGCCAAACAGCGACAGCAAACGCAGTAAAAAGAAGGTAACCAGTACAGTAGCAACCAGTTCAACGACCGCAGCGATTCCTTTCCAGGCGGTAAAGTCTTGCGCGTAACCGTCAAACCGACGGAAAAAAACCGCGCCATTCATAAACAGACCGATGTACAACGCAAGTAAAAAGCTGAGCTTTTGTTGCGTCATCGCTTTGATATATTTCATTAATGCAACCTGGAAAAAGGTAAAGTAGAGCCGCTTCACTCTTGGTCAAAAAGTGAACAGGTTATTTCATTGCCTGGGAGTACGTTATAAGAAACGTCTTTAAGCGCGGTAAGTAGACCACAGGGAAAAGAAAAAGTGGCAGCAGAGAATGTGATCCCTGCAAATATTTACAAAAAAACAAGTCCGATGGCCTACAACCGGCCTGTTCTTTACAGTTTATAAAAACAAAAAGGGCCGGAATATCCGGCCCTTAGAGGTAGTTTTAATCAAGCATGCGCTTGTTGCAACACTTCACGCTGCGGCTGGCGAATAGTGGTAGACAGGGCCAGAGACAGGATAAGTAAGGCGAATATTACGCAGAAAGTCACATAAAAACCGCCGAACAGCGAAGCAATAAGCGAACCGCAAATACTGCCGATACCAAAACCTAAATAAATAACGCCATAGTTTTTCGCCAGATTATTCAGGCCGAAGAACTCACTGACCAGCGACGGGAAGACGGTGATGGTGCCGCCGAAGTTAAACGCGACGCAGGCGATAGCCGCAAAGAAGGTCACTTCGTTGAGCGGGGCGAAAAGCAGAGCCGCCATTCCCACCAGGGAAACCACCTGGCCGAGGGTAATGACACGGATACGGGCAATTTTATCGGAGAGGATCCCCAGCACCAGGCGACCAGAGAGGTTGGCGATAGAGATAATGGTTACCGCGTTGGCCGCTGTTGCCGCATCCAGTTTCACCATCCCCTGGGCGATATCTTTCGCCACGCCAATCACATACAGACCGCTCATGCAGGCCGTCAGGAACATCACAGCCAGCATCCAGTACTGCGGCTTACGCATCGACTGGGCCAGCGTAAAGTCATTCTCGACAACGCCATTGACCGTCTGCACCTCCTGCTGCGGCGCATCTTTCATCAGGGTAGCGCCAAACAGGATCATCACCAGCACGATTGCGCCCCAGATCATAAAGGTCTTTTCAAGGCCGACGGTGGCGAGTAACTGGCTGTCGATAAATTTGAAGCCCAGGCTGCCAAGGCCATAAGAACCGATGGCAAAGGCGGAGATCAGCCCTTTACGCTCCGGGAACCATTTCACACAGTTCGACAGGGTTAAGAGATAGCCTGCACCATCCGCCAGCCCGACCAGCACCCCGGCGCTCAGCCACAGCATCATCAGATTGTTGGAATATGCGGTCAGGAAGAAGCCCAGCCCCAGCAACACACCGGAAGCCATCGTGACGCGCTTCACGCCGAAGCGTTCCTGTAATTTACCGGCGATGGACGAAGAGAGCGCCAGGCCCAGGCTCAGCAAACCAAAGGAGAAAGCCACCTGGCTTATCGGGGCATTGAGTTTGTCGGAAAGGGCGCTGTTAAACAGGCTCCAGGTATAGACCGACCCCAGAGCGAACTGGGTCACGATAGTACCGAAGAGGGTCAGCCAGCGGGTGCGGTTGTAAGTTGAAGTGTTCATGGCAGTTGTCCTGCAGCAGAAAAAAGGGAAATTCACTGCTGACAACGATATCCAAAACCTTACCTTACCAGGGGGAAAACGGCATGAAATGCAGAGGGCGTGGAATGAAATGCCGAAAATCAGGAATGAATGGCCTGGACAACCGTCTGAACCGCACCGGAGAAGGCTCGCTTCCGGCGCTGCACAGGCGATTTACGTGCCTAATTCAGAACCTGGCGCTGACGCCGAGGGTATAAAGGTAATCCTCGCCGGTGGTCATATTTTCAGCCTGCGACATCGAGGCATAGGCCGCCATATGAGGATTGATCAGCATATCGGCCCCGACGGTGACATCCATCCAGTTACCGTATTGGGTGGACGGCACCAGGCGTCCCAGGCCGGACTGCATTTTCCACTGATTATCACCGAACTGCTGGTTATAGCTGATTTGCGCCCACGGTCGCACATCGCCCACGCGCGTATCCACGCGCCAGCCGAGCGTACTTACGCTGGCGTGCCACAGCGGGTCGATCAGCGACTGCGTGTTCACGCTATCGCCAAACTCGTTATACATATTGGGCGTGGAGCCATCATAGTGCCAGGCGGCAACCGGTCCGGTCGTGAAACGGCGGGCCACGGGAATACTCCAGCCCACACTCATTGAGCTGGTCGCCTCCACAGGAGAGGAATCAGGTAAATTCAGCGCTAAACCGGGCGTATTCTGCGAGGAGAGGATCCGCTCTTTGAGAATGTCCTCATACCGCGGTTGGTGATCGTCGTCCCATGTATAACGCTCGGTGGTATTACTTTTTGTATCCGAAACGATATATTCCTGTTGCCAGGCGTTTGCTGTGTTGCCTGAAATCAGACAGGCCAACAAGCTCGCCATACCTGTCACGGCATGGCGGCCACTGATATTTTTTATCATCATCAAAGCGACTCCAGAGAAGAGCCGAGTTCGGCGATATTTGTGTTTGTTTAATTGAGGCCAGGTTGCAACATGAGGGATGTTGCGTATCAACCTGTATTAACTATTGTCTCTTTAGGTGACACGTCAAGCCGGGTCGATTGAAATTTTTGTAATTTCAGGAGCAAATAGGGAGAGAAACGATGCAACGTTGTGGCTGGGTTAGCCAGGATCCGCTTTATATCGCCTATCACGATCAAGAGTGGGGCGTACCGGAAACTGACGGAAAGCATTTATTCGAGATGATCTGTCTCGAAGGTCAGCAGGCCGGTTTATCCTGGATCACCGTGCTTAAAAAACGGGAAAACTATCGTCAGGCCTTTCACCAGTTTGATCCGGTCCTTGTCGCCGGGATGACCTCTGCCGATGTCGACAGGTTAGTGCTGGACGCGGGGATTATTCGCCATCGCGGCAAAATCGAAGCCATTATCGGCAACGCCCGGGCCTATCTGGCGATGGAAGAGAACGGCGAGCGCTTTTCCGATTTCGTCTGGTCTTTTGTCGATAACACCACGCAGGTGACCCAGGCGGCGACGCTTGCAGAGATCCCCACCTCTACGCCAGCCTCAGATGCCCTGTCGAAGGCGCTGAAAAAGCGCGGCTTTAAATTCGTTGGCACCACCATCTGTTACTCCTTTATGCAGGCCTGCGGGCTGGTCAACGATCACATCACCGCCTGCCACTGTCACCCCGGAGGTCAACATGATCCGCAAATGGCTCAATGACGATGTCGAGCCCCTGCTGGCACTCTGGCTGGAGAGCACCACCGTCGCCCATCCCTTTATCGATGCGCAATACTGGCTGGAGAGCAAAGCGGTGGTGCGTGAGGTCTACCTGCCGTCGGCCGAGACATGGGTATGGGAAGAGAAAGGCCAGCTTCGCGGGTTTATCAGCGTGATGGAATCCCGGTTTATCGGCGCGCTGTTTGTCGATCCGGCCTTTGCGGGCAAAGGGATCGGGCATGCGCTGATAAAACATGTTCAGCAGCGCTACCCCTCTTTAAGTCTCGAGGTCTACCAGAAGAACAATCGGGCGGTGAATTTCTACCACGCTCAGGGCTTTCGCATTGAAGACAGCGCCTGGCAGGAAGATACTCAACACCCGACCTGGCTTATGAGCTGGCAGGCGGATCAAACGCCGTCAGCGTAAGCGCTGGCCCCTGATATTTTTCCAGCCACGCCAGCGCAGTATTTCCCGCGCAGCCATTCCCCAGCTTCGAGCTGGGGAGATCTTTGGTCAGCACGTTGACCGCCCCGTTCTTACAAATCCCGTCGTTATCAGGATCCAGATCCGGCCATGCCCCCTGATGGATACAGATCACCCCCGGCTTGATGCCCTCGCTGACCACCGCGCCTGCCAGCACCTGCCCGCGATGGTTCCAGACGCGGACCACGTCGCCATCGGCAATGCCGCGCGCGCTGGCGTCATCCGGGTGGAGCGTCACCGGCTCGCGTCCGGCCACCGCATACTGCTCGCGCAGTGAGGAGTAGTTCAACTGGCTGTGCAGACGATGCGCCGGATGGGCAGAGAGAATTTGTAACTGCCCCGGCTCAGCATTGCCATGCCACTCGTCCGGCGCCAGCCACATCGGGTGCGGCGGACAGTCGGCATACTGGAAGCTGGCGATCCGCTCGGAGTAAATCACGATTTTGCCGCTCTCGGTTTTAAGCGGATGGCCCTCGGGATCGCGACGGAAATCCGCGAAGCGCACGAATCTGGCGTTCTCCTCAGATTCCGGCATTTCGACGATATCATTGGCTTCCCAGAACTCGGCAAAGGGTGCCAGGGTCACTCCCTGTGCCGCGCCGCGCTGCCCGGCAATCTCATAGAACGTCTCCAGCCACTCCAGATCGGTTTTACCTTCGGTAAAGCGCTCGCCGCCGCCCGGCTCCCAGCGCTCGCTCAGCTCGGCAAACACATCAAGATCGTCACGCGCTTCATCGCGCGGCGCCACAACCCGCTTCATCGGCACCATATGCTGGTTGCTGTAGTCGCCGGTCATGGTCATGTCGTTGCGTTCAAACGAAGTGGTCGCCGGCAGCACGATATCGGCATGCTTCGCCGCCGCCGTCCAGAAACATTCGGAGATTACCACCAGCTCCGGTTTTTGCCAGGCGCGGATCAGGCGGTTGGTGTCCTGATGATGGGTAAAGTTAGCCCCGCCCGCCCACCAGACAAAGCGGATATCCGGGAAGTGGCGATCCAGACCGTTGTGCTGATAAAAAGCGCCGGGATTTTCCAGGGCTTCCACAATGCGGGCGACCGGGATCTTATCCACCGCGTCGGTACCGCCCTTGACCAAACCCTGCATCGAGGCCAGCACCGCCGCCCGACGCGTCGGGTTACCGCCATTAGCAAAGTGATACGACAGTCCAAAGCCGCCACCCGGCGTACCAATCTGGCCGAGCATCGCCGCGAGGGTGACCAGCATCCAGTGTTTTTGCTCACCAAACTGCTGGCGCTGCATCCCCCACCCCGCCATCAGCATGGTGGTGTTATTGTGGAATAACGCCGCCAGTTCACGAATTTTATCTGCCGGAACGCCACAAATGTCGGCGGCCCACTCGGCGGTTTTGGCGATACCGTCCGTCGTTCCAAGCAGGTAGTCAGCAAATTTTTCATACCCGGAGGTACAGCGGGCAAGAAACGCCTCATCCTGCCAGCCATTCTCAACCAGCGTATGGGCGATGCCGAGCATCATCGCCACATCGGTGCCCATATGCGGGGCGATCCACTCGGCGCGCTCGCCAAAGAAATCCATGGTTTCGGAGCGCATCGGATCGATGCAGATCAGGCGCTTGCCGCTTTTACGCAGCGCGTCGAAATAGGGGATGCCCTGCTCATCGCTGGCGTTCCAGGCGATCTTAAGGGTGTTGAGCGGGTTGGCGCTCCAGAGCACCACCACCTCGCTGTGCTCCAGTACCAGCGGCCAGCTGGTCTGCTGCTGATACACTTCGTTGCCGCCCACCACATACGGCATGATGGCCTGCGCCGCACCGGTGGAGTAGTCCCCCAGATGGCCGGTATAGCCGCCCGCCAGGCTCATATAGCGCTGGAGCAGGGTTGCGGCTTTGTGCAGCACGCCATTGGAACGCCAGCCGTACGAACCGGCGAAAATGGACGATGGGCCATAGCTCTGGCGAATACGTTTATGCTGCGCATCGATAAGCGTCAGCGCCTCATCCCAGCTGACGCGCACAAATTCATCCTGCCCACGCACCCCCTGCGGATTATCCGGCGAGGCGAGAAACCCCTTACGCACCATCGGCCAGCGCACGCGGGTTTTGCTGTGCACCTGGTCGCGCACCGCGGTCTGCAGGGAGTTGGGATAGGTTGTCGGCAACGCGCCGCGGGATGACAGCACCGTCTCGCCGTCGGTCTCGACCAGCATGGGCCCCCAGTGGGCTGCAGTCAGAATGGTTTTCGTTGAAGTGGTCACAGCGTGTGCTCCTGGATTGCCGGTTGCAGGTTTTCTCAGCCTTCATTGAGGCTGTTTATGATTAGACACAAATTTAAGAGTTATCCCCGGAATTTTCTCCGTAACTGGACGTCATAATCAACCGCCACGCCCATCGTGGCAAAGAATAAAAAAGCTTAAGGAAAGAAGATGAAAAAAAGCGCACTTATGATTGCCGCCGTGGTGAGCGGCGCACTGGTTGTTTCAGGCTGCACAACGAACCCTTACACCGGCGAACGCGAAGCGGGTAAATCAGGCATTGGCGCAGGCCTCGGCTCCCTGGTCGGCGCAGGTGTTGGCGCACTCTCCTCCTCGAAGAAAGATCGCGGCAAAGGGGCGCTGATTGGCGCCGCAGCAGGCGCAGCCCTGGGCGGCGGCGTCGGTTATTACATGGACGTACAGGAAGCGAAGCTGCGCGACAAAATGCAGGGCACCGGCGTGAGCGTAACCCGCAGCGGCGATAACATCATTCTGAACATGCCAAACAACGTCACCTTCGACAGCAACAGCTCAACGCTGAAACCGGCGGGGGCCAATACCCTGACCGGCGTGGCGATGGTGCTCAAGGAGTACGAAAAAACCGCGGTGAACGTGCTGGGCTATACCGACAGCACCGGCAGCCAGGATCTGAACATGCGTCTCTCCCAGCAACGTGCTGACGCGGTGGCCAGCTCGCTGATCACCCAGGGCGTAGCGGCGACCCGTATTCGCACCAGCGGTATGGGCCCGGCGAATCCGATCGCCAGCAACAGCACGGCGGAAGGCAAAGCGCAGAACCGTCGCGTTGAGATCACCTTAAGCCCGATTCAGTAAGTGTTGTGCCGGGTGGCGGCATCGCCTGCCCGGCCAGTCGTCCCGGTAAGCGTAGCGCCACCGGGCATTTTCGCGCTAAGGTATGCTCACCCAAGGCAAGGAAACCAGCGATGAGCAAATCAACACGGCCCACCATCAGCGATGTGGCGAAAGCCGCAAAAACCGGTAAGACCAGCATCTCCCGTTACCTCAACGGCGAAAAACACCTGCTGTCCGACGCGCTGTTAGCCCGCATTGAACAGGCCATTGCCGATCTCGACTATCGTCCCAGCCTGATGGCCCGGGGACTGAAGCGCGGGCGAACCCGCCTGATCGGACTTATCCTCGCCGATATTACCAACCCCTACTCTGTTAACGTCCTCAGCGGCATCGAAGCCGCCTGCCGGGAAAAAGGCTTCACCCCGCTGGTGTGTAACACTAACAACGAACTTGACCAGGAGCTGCACTACCTCGATCTTCTGCGCAGCTATCAGGTAGAGGGCATTGTGGTTAACGCCGTGGGAATGCGTGAAGAGGGGCTGAACCGCCTGCAACAGTCCGCCCTGCCGATGGTGCTGATTGACCGCAAAATCCCGGATTTCGCCTGTGATGTGGTAGGGCTGGACAACACCCAGGCCGCCACCACCGCCACGGAACATCTTATAGAGCAAGGGTTTGAAGCGATTCTGTTCCTGAGCGAACCGCTGGGGATGGTCAACACCCGTCGCGAGCGCCTCAGCGCGTTTCGCGCGACCCTCGCCCGTTATACTGGCGTGATCGCCGAGAACGTCGAAATCCCCCTCCATGAAGCCGGACAGATGGACAGTGCCCTGCGCCAGTTCCATACCCGTCATCGCGGCATGCGCAAGGCGGTCATCTCCGCTAACGGCGCCTTAACGCTACAGGTCGCCCGATCGCTTAAGCGCATCGGCCTGCACTGGGGCAGCGATATCGGTCTGCTGGGCTTTGACGAGCTGGAGTGGGCCGAGCTGGCCGGTGTCGGCATCACCACCCTCAAACAGCCCACCTGGCAGATTGGCTTCGCCGCCGTCGAGCAGGTGATTCGCCGGATCAACGGCGCCGATGAAGCGGTCCGGGAGCGGGTCTTCTCCGGGGAGCTGATCGTGCGCGGTTCCACGGCGCGTTAATCCCCCTTCGTGATGGCGATCATAAATCCGGCATCCTGAACTTTTCTTTGGAACCGGTTCCATCTAGCGTAAAGAGTATCAGCTACGTGATGGAGTCCACCGATGGGCAGAAAAATTATTGTTGTCACCGCCGCGTATGGCGCTGACCAGGTACGGCAAGCGGGTGGGCAGCGCGCCATGCTGCCGGTTATCGCCGGGGCAGGCGCCGATGGCGTCGAGATCCGCCGGGAGTTATTCAGCGATGCCGAACTGGCAACCTTACCCACCCTTGCCGAGTCCATTGAACTGCTCGGCCTGTTGGCCTGCTACTCCGCCCCCGATGCACTGTTTAGCGCGGATGGCACCCTCAACCCACTGCTGCCCCGCTACCTTGCCGAGGCCGCGACGCTCAACGCCCTGTGGCTGAAAGTTTCCCTCGGCAACTTCAGCGATAAGCAGCAGCTCGATGCGCTGCGCGCCCTGCTCGATGACACCGGCATGACGCTGGTGGTGGAAAACGACCAGACGCGTTGCGGCCAGCTGGCGCCGATGCAGCGCTTCAAGGCGGCCTGCCGGGTAATGAGCCTGCCGGTCACGCTGACATTCGATATGGGCAACTGGCTGTGGGTGGGTGAGTCACCGGAAGAAGCGGCGAAGCATCTGGCGCCCGCGGTGAGTTATATCCACGTTAAGGCCGCCGTTCCTCATCAGCAGCAGTATCGCGCCGTGCCGCCCGACCAGGACAGCACCCGCTGGCAGGCCCTGCTGGAGCAACTGCCCGGCGATGTCCCACGCGGGATCGAGTTTCCGCTTGAAGGGCCAGATCTGACGGCGGTCACCCGTCATTACGTCAATTTACTGCGGGAGGCGTAAGCGATGCCGAATAGTCTGGATGTCATCACCATTGGTGAAGCGATGGCCATGTTTGTGGCTACCCACACCGGCGACTTAAGCGAAGTCGATCGCTTTATGAAGCGCGTCGCGGGTGCCGAGCTGAATGTCGCCACCGGGCTGGCGCGCCTGGGCCTGAAGGTGGGCTGGGTGAGCCGCGTCGGCAATGACAGCTTCGGCCAGTTTGTGCTCGACACCCTGAAAAAAGAGGGGATCGAGACCGCAGGCGTGACCATAGACGACCGTTATCCGACGGGCTTCCAGCTCAAATCAAAAGTCACCGATGGAACCGATCCCATTGTGGAGTATTTCCGCAAAGGCTCGGCAGCCAGCCATCTCTCCGTTGAAGATTTCAATCCGATCTGGTTTACCGCCGCCAGGCATCTGCACCTGAGCGGCGTGGCGGCAGCATTGTCCGCCAGCTCTTACGCCCTGCTCGATCACGCGGCGGGCGCCATGAAAGCCGCGGGGAAAACCCTTTCGTTCGATCCCAATCTGCGCCCGGTGCTGTGGAAAAGCGAAGCGGAGATGGTGGAGAAGCTGAACCACCTCGCCTTCCAGGCCGACTGGGTGCTACCCGGCCTGAAAGAGGGCCTCATCCTGACCGGGGAAAACACCCCGGAAGGGATCGCCGATTTTTACCTGAACCGGGGCGTGAAGGCCGTGATCCTGAAAACCGGTGCCGACGGCGCCTGGTATAAAACCGCCGATGGCGAGCAGGGTGCCGTGGCGGCAGTGAAGGTCGAGAACGTCGTCGATACCGTCGGCGCGGGAGACGGCTTTGCTGTTGGTGTGGTCAGCGCCCTGCTGGAGGGCAAAACGCTGCATCAGGCCGTCACGCGCGGCAATGTTATCGGCTCGCTGGCGATCCAGGTTCAGGGCGACAGCGAAGGATTACCCACCCGGGCGCAACTGGACGCATAAATTCCCTCTCCCTACAGGGGAGAGTGGGCTAACGATTAAACCACCGTGTACCCTACAGACAACGGCGGTAACCCCCTCAACGACAGAGGCAAGCCTATGAACAATGCAACAAACGCAGTAAAACGCTGGTGGTACATCATGCCTGTCGTGTTTATCACGTACAGCCTGGCGTACCTTGATCGTGCGAACTTTAGCTTCGCGTCTGCCGCAGGCATTACGGAAGACCTGGGGATCACCAAAGGCGTCTCCTCGCTGCTGGGCGCCCTCTTCTTCCTCGGTTACTTCTTTTTCCAGATCCCTGGCGCCATCTATGCCGAACGCCGCAGCGTCCGCAAATTGATCTTCATCTGCCTGATCCTCTGGGGTGCCTGCGCCTCCCTCACCGGGGTGGTGAATAACATCCCGGCGCTGGCGGCCATTCGTTTTATTCTTGGCGTAGTGGAGGCGGCGGTCATGCCCGCGATGCTGATCTACATCAGCAACTGGTTTACCAAATCCGAACGCTCACGCGCCAATACCTTCCTTATTCTCGGCAACCCGGTCACGGTACTGTGGATGTCGGTGGTCTCCGGATATCTGATCCAGTCCTTCGGCTGGCGTGAGATGTTCATTATTGAAGGTGTGCCGGCCATTATCTGGGCCTTCTGCTGGTGGGTGCTGGTGAAAGACAAACCGGCCCAGGCCAAATGGCTCTCTGAAGATGAAAAAGCGGCCCTGCAGGCGCAGCTGGATAAAGAGCAGCAGGGACTGAAAGCGGTGCGTAACTACGGCGAAGCCTTCCGCTCCCGCAACGTGGTACTGCTGTGCATGCAATATTTCACCTGGAGTATCGGCGTTTACGGTTTTGTTCTGTGGCTGCCGTCTATCATCCGCAGCGCGGGCGATAACCTCGGCATGGTTGAAGTGGGCTGGCTCTCCTCCGTACCTTATCTGGCAGCAACCATCGCCATGATTGTGGTCTCCTGGGCGTCGGACAAACTGCAAAACCGCAAGCTGTTCGTCTGGCCGCTGCTGTTGATTGCCGCCTGTGCCTTTATCGGCTCGTGGGCAGTGGGCGCTAACCATTTCTGGATCTCTTACACCTTGCTGGTGATCGCCGGTGCGGCGATGTATGCCCCGTATGGTCCATTCTTTGCCATCATCCCGGAAATGCTGCCGCGTAACGTGGCGGGCGGCGCGATGGCGCTTATCAACAGCATGGGTGCGCTGGGCTCGTTCTTTGGTTCATGGTTCGTGGGCTATCTGAACGGTGTGACCGGCGGCCCGTCAGCCTCGTACATCTTTATGGGGGTGGCGCTTTTTGCCTCGGTGTGGCTTACTTTAATTGTTAAGCCTGCTAATAATCAAAATATTCCCGTCGGCGCACGCCACGCCTGAATCCTTTTAAAATCAACGGAGATTAGCATGAAGCCGTCCATCATTTTGTATAAAGCCCTGCCTGATGCCCTGCAGCAGCGCCTTGAAGAGCATTTCACCGTTACCCGGGTTAACAACCTGAGCCCGGAGACGGTACAGCAGCATGCTGAGGCGTTCGCGGGTGCCGTCGGGCTGCTGGGCTCCAGCGAAAAGGTGGATGCCGCGCTGCTGGAAAAAATGCCTGCGCTGCGTGCAACCTCGACCATCTCGGTAGGCTATGACAACTTTGACGTCGATGCGCTGAATGCCCGCAACATCCTGCTGATGCACACGCCAACCGTACTCACCGAAACCGTGGCGGATACGCTGATGGCGCTGGTGCTCAGCAGCGCGCGTCGCGTGGTGGAAGTGGCCGAGCGCGTTAAAGCCGGCGAGTGGACCAAAAGCATCGGTCCGGACTGGTTTGGTGTCGATGTGCATGGCAAAACGCTGGGCATTGTCGGGATGGGCCGCATCGGCATGGCGCTGGCCCAGCGCGCCCACTTCGGTTTCAACATGCCGATTCTGTATAACGCGCGCCGCCAGCATAAAGAGGCTGAAGAACGCTTTAACGCCCGCCCCTGTGACCTGGATACCCTGTTGCAGGAAGCGGACTTCGTCTGCCTGATCCTGCCGCTGACCGATGAAACTCACCATATGTTCGGCAAAGCGCAGTTTGAGAAGATGAAGAAATCCGCCATCTTTATTAATGCAGGACGCGGACCGGTGGTGGATGAACAGGCGCTGATTGCAGCGTTGAAAAACGGTGAGATCCACGCCGCGGGGCTGGACGTATTTGAGCAGGAGCCGCTACCGGTCAGCTCAGAACTGCTGAAAATGCCAAACGTGGTCGCGCTGCCGCATATTGGCTCCGCCACCCACGAAACGCGCTATAACATGGCGGCCTGTGCGGTGGAAAACCTGATCGACGCCCTGCAGGGCAAGGTGGATAAAAACTGCGTCAATCCGCAAGTTAAGCCTTAAACGAAAAAAACCCGCCAGAGGCGGGTTTTTAAATCCTTTCGCTGAGTTGGAAGCTTACAGGCTTACAACGTTACCAGCTGCTGGGCCTTTAGCGCCGCTTTCGATGGTGAAGGAAACTTTCTGACCTTCGTCCAGAGATTTGTAGCCATCGTTCTGGATAGCAGAGAAGTGTACGAACACGTCTTTAGAGCCATCGTCAGGAGTGATGAAGCCGAAACCTTTATCAGCGTTGAACCATTTTACCAGACCAGTCATTTTACCAGACATAGATATTACCTTTTAAAAATTTGTTTTGCCTTCCGGCGCGATGATGGAATGTGTTACAGATTTTTAAGCGATGAAGGAAGGGTCACTACGAAGGGTATCTAAGATAACGCATCTGGACTGCTTAACTAAACTGCTCTAGGTCTGTGTAACAAACCGACGAGGTGTATTAAGACATAGTTCGCGGATCAAAGACAAGCTTTATTTTCAGAGAAGATAAAAAACCCCGCTTTGCAGCGGGGTTTTTTATTCTGGAATGTGCCCGGCGGCGCTTCGCTTGCACGGGCCTACAGATTTGTAGGCCAGCTAAACGCAGCATGGCCCGGCAAAATGCGAGTACGTTTTCAGACGTTATTCCGTTGCGGCCATCGCCGCGCTCCACGCCTGGCTGAACGCCTGATGCTGCGCGGCCAGCGGCCCAATCAGCGCATTGTACTGGCTGGCCTGCTGCGAGGTCGGGAACTGAATGCCGTTGGAGACAAAGCTCACCTGGGTGCCCTGCTGGGAAATATAATCTGCTACCTGCACCAGCTGCTGTGTAAAGATCTGGGCTGCTGGAATAAGCGGCTGCAGAGCTTCGGCAGGTTTGGTCACCACTTTTTCATACACTTTGTCGAACACAGGCTTGAGATCTTCGCCCTGCTTCAGCGCAGAGCGCGCGCCATCGGCCTGCATTTTGGCGTTCTGCAGCTGCTGGCCCAGCACACCCAGTGCGCCGTTTGACTGGCTCAGCGGTTCGCGCTGGGTCACGTAATCCTGGGGTACGCGAATTGCATTCACGCTATCCACCACCGGACGCAGTCCGGCGTCCATCGCCTGGTTCACCTGCTGTGAATAACCATACAAAATGGCATAGTCAGAAACGAAGGGACCAAACTGTTTTTTCTGATCCGCAGTCAGCGTTGGCAAACGCTCGCCACTACGCATCGCAGTATTTTGCAGGAAGTCGATAAACGCTTTGCGCTGATCCCCTTCCTTATCGAAACACCCACTCAGGCTAACTATCATTAACAACGCCGCAAGCGGCGCAAACCAGCGAGAGCAGGGCTTTCCTGTCGCCATTGTTATTACTCCTTTCACCCAAAAAAGCGCACACCGGCACACGCGTGCCCAACGGTGACAGAATAGTCCAGGTCAGGCCCGCAAGATACCCTTTTCATGTAAAACGACTATTGCCATATAAATTCTTACCATTTACAAAAAAATACCTGATGCTATGGCGCTACAGAATAATCAAGTCATTAGCATACTCAGTCGGTTCGCAAAGCGAGCCAGCGAAACGTATCTCTAACAATTAATCACGCACGTTACGATCTGTTCTCAGTTTTAGCGACTATTCTTAAATTGCTCTCTAATGTTCACGATCCCGCAGTGTGATTTATGAGGAGTTCTCAATGGAATTAAAAGATCCTATGTTTGATCTGCTAAGCAGTCTGGAACAGATTGTTTTTAAGGATGCACCGCAGACGGTTACCCGTTCGCAAAAGTCCAACCCCTTTACGGAATTTGAGCGCTTACGCAAAGGGACAGGGATGAAAACCGATGATTTCGCACGAGCAATGGGTGTCAGCGTAGCGATGGTTCAAGAGTGGGAATCAAAAAGAGTGAAGCCCTCCATGACCGAGCTGAAGCTGATGAGCCTGATTCAGGCTAACCCGGCACTCCGCAAGCAGTTGACTGAATAGTTATATTTTAGCCCCCGCATTTGCGGGGGTTTCTGTTTCTATCACCGCCTTTTACCACGCCACTCTCCGTTCAGCCACGCCAGTTCATGGGTCAGCTTCAGCCCATCCAGAAAAACGTCGTCATGCGATACTACCAGCAGTGCGCCTGTAAAGCCTGCCAGCGCCGCCTCGATAGCACGTGTCGAGGCCAGATCCAGATGGTTAGTCGGTTCATCGAGCAGCAAGAGCTGCGTCGCCTCTTCCCGCCACAGCACGCAGGCCAGCGCCGCTTTTAAGCGTTCGCCGCCGCTGAGCGCTGAAAGCGGGAGCGTCACCCGATCGGCGCCCAGCTGCAGCTGGGCCAGACGGCTGCGGAGTATCCCCTCCTCCAGCGGCGTGTTATGCAAATTGAGGTGGGAGATAACGGATTGCGTCAGATCCAGCTGCGATAAGTGCTGGTCGAGATATGCCACCGTGACCGACGTCCGGCAATGTCCCGAAACAGGCTGGCACTGGCCGAGGATGGCTTTCAGCAAGGTGGATTTCCCGCAGCCATTCGGCCCCCGCAACGCCACCCGCATCGGCCCATCCATGCGCCAGTTAAGCGGCGCCATCGTGATGTGCGGCAGCACCAGATCCTCCAGCACCAGTACCTGTTTCCCCTCCGCAATCTGGCTGCCTGGCAGGGTAAACATCACCGGGTTTTCCTCTTCCACCCGCTCCCGCGCCTGAGTGACCGCCGCGTTCATCGCATCCTGTTGCTCATGATGCTGTTTGCGCCACGCGCCCGGACGCTCCTTTGCTGCCCCTTTATACTTAACGCGCTCAAACGAGGCGATATTAAGACTATCCACCGTGCGCAGGGTTTTCGCCGACCGGCGCAGGCTGTCATCATGCTCCTTTTGCAGACGGGCGCGGGTGCGTTTGCGCTCGGTGGTTGCATGCTCAAGTGCCGCGCGGGCGGCCTGCTGCTCCGCATTCCGCTGGCGCTGATAGTCCGCGTAATTGCCACCGTAGCTGTGTAACCCCGACGCGCTGAGTTCCAGTATGCGCGGCACCTGTGCCAGCAGCTCACGATCGTGTGAAGCGACCAGCACGCAACCGGCATGCCGGGCAAGTTGCTCGTAAAACCACGCCCGCCCCTGCCTGTCGAGGTGGTTGGTGGGTTCGTCCAGTAGCAGAGAGTCCGCATTCGCCGTAAACGCGCCGCACAGCAGAGCGCGAACCCGCTCGCCGCCGCTCAGTTCAGCGGCCAGCCTGTCGGGATCAAACGGTGCAAGCCCCGCGCCGATAAACGCCTCGCTCAGTCGTTCCGTTAAATCCCAGTAACCGTCGAGACGCTCCAGATCCTCAGGCAGATAATCACCACTGTCGATACGCCTGCGGGCCGCGAAAAGGTCTTCATAGCCAAGCAGCTGAGCCAGCGTGGTGTAGGGGGAAATATTGTGCTGTTGCGCCACATAGCGGTGCGTGCCGAAACGTTCGATATGGCCGCTGGCAGGCACGTCCAGCCCGGCCAGCAGGCGCAGAAGACGGGTCTTGCCGCTGCCGTTACGGCCAACCAGCGCGCACAGTGACGGCTCCAGCGAGAGATTCAGCGGACCAAAAAGGGTATCGCCTGTCGGAAACTGGCAGGTGACCTGATGCAAAATAAAAGAAGGGGGTTGCGCAAAATGAGCCATAAGCACTCCTGAATGAAATCAAAACATCCCCTGCCGACGCGGTGGCGTTTAGCAAGGATCGAAATTCATCAGTCGTGTTTGTTCATTTTTGGGGGGCGCTCCAGAGGGAAAAAAGTAACCGGGGACAGGATAGCGGGTTTTTATTCAGGGTTTCAAGGTTAAATTTTCAACGGCACGCCATAAAAAAACCCGCCGAAGCGGGTTTTTTAGCAAGCGTAGCGCCGCCGGGCAAAAGCCCGTTACTGCAGCAGCGAGATATCCGCCACGCGCAGGAACAGCTCGCGCAGTTTTTCGAGCATAGAGAGACGGTTAATACGCAGATCTTTATCCTCTACGTTGACCATCACTTTCTCGAAGAAGGCGTCGATAACATCACGCAGTTCGGCCAGTTCCACCAGCGCTTCCTGGTAGCGACCTTCTGCGAAGACTGGCTCCAGCTTGTCGCGCAGCACCACAACCTGCATCGCCAGAGCGATCTCTTCCGGCTCTTTCAGCGTCGCGGCGTTCACTCGCTCGTTCAGCTTTTCATCGGACTTCGCCAGGATGTTGGAGACACGCTTGTTGGCCGCCGCCAGGGCAGATGCCGCTTCCAGGGTACGGAAGTGGGAGACCGCCTTCATACGGGCATCGAAATCGGCCGGACGGGTCGGACGACGCGCCAGCACCGCCTGAATGGTGTCCACGCTATAGCCTTCGTCCTGATACCAGGCGCGGAAGCGACCCAGCATAAAGTCGATCACCTCATCCACTACGTTGGTGTTGGTCAGCTTGTCGCCGTACAGACGCACCGCTTCTTCCGTCAGGGTCTGCAGATCGAGGTTCAGGTTCTTCTCAACGATGATACGCAGCACGCCCAGCGCAGCACGACGCAGCGCAAATGGGTCTTTATCCCCTTTCGGATGCTGCCCGATACCGAAGATACCCGCCAGGGTGTCCATCTTGTCGGCGATCGCCACGGCACAGGCAACCGGGTTGGACGGCAGATCGTCACCGGCAAAGCGCGGCTGATACTGCTCGTTCAGGGCCACGGCCACATCTTCCGCTTCGCCATCGTGACGCGCGTAGTGCATGCCCATCACGCCCTGGGTGTCAGTAAATTCAAACACCATGTTGGTCATCAGGTCGCACTTGGAGAGCAGACCGGCGCGGGTAGCGTGGTTAACGTCGGCACCGATTTCACGGGCGATCCAGCCAGCCAGCTCTGCAATACGGTCGGTCTTGTCGCGCAGGGTACCCAGCTGCTGCTGGAACAACACGGTTTGCAGGCGTGGGAGGTGATCTTCCAGACGCTTTTTACGGTCGGTATTGAAGAAGAACTCCGCATCCGCCAGACGTGGACGAACCACTTTCTCGTTACCGGAGATGATCTGCACCGGATCTTTCGATTCGATGTTCGCCACGAAGATGAAGTTCGGCAGCAGCTTGCCGTCGTTGGCATAGACCGGGAAGTACTTCTGGTCACCTTTCATGGTGTGAACCAGCGCTTCCGCCGGAACCGCGAGGAACTTCTCTTCGAACTTCGCGGTCAGCACAACCGGCCATTCCACCAGGGAGGTCACTTCTTCCAGCAGGCTGTCGCTCAGATCGGCTTTACCGCCAATCTGGCGGGCCGCTTCTTCCGCATCGGCTTTAATTTTGGCTTTACGCTGTTCGTAGTCAGCAATGACTTTACCGCGTTCCAGCAGGATTTCCGGATACTGATCGGCGTTGTCGATGGTGAACTCTGGCTCGCCCATAAAGCGGTGGCCGCGGATCACGCGATCGGACGCGACGCCCAGAATGGTGGCAGGAATAACGGTATCGCCCAGCAGCAGAGTCACGGTGTGAACCGGACGCACGAAGTGCACGTCGCTTGCGCCCCAGCGCATCAGTTTGGGAATCGGCAGCTTCGCCAGCGAGGTGGCAATCATGTTCGGCAGCAGCGCTTCTGCGCTCTCGCCTTTCACATGGGCGCGATAGAGCAGCCATTCGCCTTTGTCGGTGGTCAGACGCTCGGCCTGGTCAACGGTAATCCCGCAACCACGCGCCCAGCCTTCTGCCGCTTTGCTTGGTTTACCTTCAGCGTCGAACGCCTGGGCAATCGCCGGGCCGCGCTTTTCAACTTCGCGATCGGGCTGAGACGCCGCCAGGTTTGCCACTTTCAGCGCCAGACGACGCGGGGCAGCAAACCACTCAATTTTACCGTGTGCCAGGCCAGCGTTATCCAGCTCAGCAGTCACGTTCGCAGCGAAAGATTCAGCCAGGCTGCGCAGGGCTTTTGGTGGCAGCTCTTCGGTGCCGATTTCCACCAGGAAAGTTTTCTCAGACATGGCCGCCTCTTATTTGTTTCGGTTGCACATCGGGAAGCCAAGGGCTTCACGGGACGCATAGTAAGCTTCTGCAACGGCTTTGGTCAGGGTACGAATACGCAGAATGTAGCGCTGACGTTCAGTCACGGAGATCGCTTTACGGGCGTCGAGCAGGTTGAAGCTGTGGGCGGCCTTCAGAATACGCTCGTAGGCAGGCAGCGGCAGCGGAGTCTCCAGCGCCAGCAGCTGCTGGGCTTCTTTCTCATACTGCTCGAAGCAGGTGAACAGGAAGTCCACGTCCGCGTATTCAAAGTTATAGGTGGATTGTTCCACTTCGTTCTGATGGAACACGTCGCCGTAGGTGGTTTTACCCAGCGGGCCGTCGCTCCAGACCAGGTCGTAAACGCTGTCTACGCCCTGAATATACATGGCCAGACGTTCCAGACCGTAGGTGATTTCACCCGTAATCGGTTTACATTCCAGACCGCCAACCTGCTGGAAGTAGGTGAACTGCGTCACTTCCATTCCGTTCAGCCACACTTCCCAACCCAGACCCCAGGCACCCAGCGTCGGGTTTTCCCAGTTATCTTCCACGAAACGAATGTCATGAATGGTCGGATCCATACCCAGCTCTTTCAGCGACCCGAGATACAGTTCCTGAATGTTGTCTGGCGATGGCTTAATCACCACCTGGAACTGATAGTAATGCTGTAAACGGTTCGGGTTTTCACCGTAGCGACCATCGGTCGGGCGGCGGGATGGCTGTACATAGGCGGTAGCCATCGGCTCTGGCCCCAGTGCACGCAGGCTGGTCATCGGGTGTGAAGTGCCGGCGCCCACTTCCATGTCCAAAGGTTGAACAATGGTGCAGCCCTGGCGAGCCCAGTAATCCTGTAAGGTCAGGATCAGGCCCTGGAAGGTCTTAGTATCAAACTTTTGCATAGTATTTCGTGCTGGATACGTGTGGTTTTAAATGGAAGGGTTCAGTATACCCGCTGAGTGCAAGATATACAGTACGAAACGGGGTTGTTTAGGGAAAATTGGGAAATAAGCATAGCTGACAGCGCCCTGCAGACGCAGCCAGCACATTAAGCGACTATCTCAACGCATCGAAAGGTGTAAAAAATGGCCATCTGCGTCAAAAGAACAGATGAAACTCTCATTGCGGGCAGTGAAGCCCTGCATCTCATAGCTGCCCTGAAACTGCTCAAAGGCGGTGACGTCGATTTTTTGCGCGCCGGTATTGTAGCGCTGGGCCGCCCGATCCTTACACAGCTGTTCCATATCCAGGGAACGCTCCGGGCTGACTTTTTGGGTTTGCGCTTTTTGCGCCGGGGTGGTCTCCTGAGCCGCGCAGCTGGCCAGTAGCGCGGGTAGCAAAAGCCATATCGCACGCATCATCATTTATATTACCGCCCTCTGCTGTGGCTGTTATTTTTAAACTCTAAACTTTATAGATTATGGCCCGGCATTCTGCGAATCTCACCGCCCCGGCACAAGCAGGACGATGCAAACTCAGAATTTTCCAACGAGCGTCTGAATCAATATCACAGTCAGACTCTTTTTAATGTGTAAACAGAGGGATGGATGCAGGAAAAAATTAACTGGATTGATAATTTGCGGGGAATCGCCTGTTTGATGGTGGTGATGATCCATACCACCACCTGGTATATCACCAACGCCCCCGCCGTCAGTCTTATAAACTGGGATATCGCCAACGTGCTCAACTCCGCCTCGCGGGTGAGCGTGCCGCTCTTTTTTATGATCTCCGGCTATCTCTTTTTTGGCGAACGCAGCGCGCAACCGCGCCACTTTTTACGCATCGGTCTGTGCCTGCTGTTTTACAGCACCGTGGCGTTCCTCTATATCGTGCTCTTTACCTCGATCAACAGCGAGCTGTCGCTGAAATACCTGCTGCAAAAGCCGGTCTTCTATCACCTGTGGTTTTTCTTTGCCATTATCGTGATTTATCTGCTCTCCCCGCTGGTGCAGGTGAAAAGCACGAGCGGCAAAATGCTGCTGGCGCTGATGGTCGTGATTGGCATCGTGGCGAACCCCAATACGGTCTCGCAAAAAATGGGCGGGTTTGAATGGCTGCCCATCAATCTCTATATCAACGGCGACACCTTCTATTACGTGCTGTACGGCATGCTGGGCCGCGCCCTGGGTATGATGGATACCCGCAAACGCTGGCTGAATGCCCTGTGCGCCGCCCTGTTTATTGCCGCGGTGGCGATAATCTCCCGCGGTACGCTGCATGAACTGCAGTGGCGTGGCACCTTCGCCGATACCTGGTATCTCTACTGCGGCCCGATGGTCTTTATCTGCGCGGTTTCGTTATTTACCCTGGTGAAAAACACGCTCAATGCGCGCCCCCTGCCGCTGCTGGGGTTAATTTCACGGAACTCGCTTGGGATCTACGGTTTTCACGCGCTGGTGATCCACGCTCTGCGCACCCGTGGCGTGGAGTTAAAAAGCTGGCCGCTTCTGGATATCGTCTGGATCTTCTCCATAACGGTGGCGGTCAGCCTGTTGCTGTCGATGCTGCTACAGCGCATTGATACGCGCAGGTTTGTGAGCTGAGTGTGCGGCTTGTTTGCCCGGCGGCGCTTCGCTTGCACGGGCCTACAAGGCTGTGCAAACGAAGCGCCACCGGGCGCTGTATCAGGCGATCTCTTTCTGTTCTGCGATCGTATCAGACGAAGTCTGCACCGCACTGTCCCGCACGTTTTTTTGCACGGCCACCGCACCAAATAAGCTTAAGAAGAACGCAAGACCATAAAAGCCCTTCTCGCTTAGCAACAGAGTGGCATTCCACAAACCCACCACTAAAAGCGCGACGGCGATAATGAATGCCGTAAGGCACGTCATATAGTAGAGCGACGTCGTCGGGATCCCTTCATATTTGTCACGAACGGTTTTCTGATAAGAGGCTGCAGAAAACAAGCCAAGGATAATGACCGCAAAGTAATACCCTTTCTCATTGAGCTGCATATCCGCATTCCATAAACCAACCAGATAGCTAATGATCCCACCAAGAAGCGCAAGCCAGGATACGGCATTAAAAGCAGGGGAGCTATTTGTCACGTCTCTTTCCATTTTCACGTAAACCTCACCAGGGAACTGAACAAGGCATTATGGATGAAGTCTTGCGATCCACTGCAATGAAGGGCACGGAGAAGTATGAATTCGGAAAAAAACCATACAAATAAATAATTATTTAGAATCAATTATTTAAAATATAGAGATGGATAGGCCGGGTTAGGCGAAGCCGCCACCCGGCGCTGTATCACGACATCAGTGGCAGAAGCTGCTGATAGATTTTGCGGAACACGTCGCGACGCCCGGCATAGCGGGCATGACGATCGGGGTCCGGGGTGTGCTGCTGTTCAAGCGCCAGCTGTGGCAACAGCGACGCCAGCGGCTTGCCCGGATTCATTGCAATTTGCGCCAGTCGCGCCGCACCCAGCGCAGGCCCGACATCCCCGCCGGTACGGTAATCGAGCTGTTGTCCGCTGATATCCGCCAGCATCTGGCGCCAGTAAGGGCTACGCGCTCCCCCGCCAATCAGCGTAATGCTGGATGGTTGTAACCCGCACTCATGCACCACATCCATCCCATCGGCCAGCGCATAGCCCACCCCTTCCAGCACCGCTCGCGCCAGCTCAGCCGGGCCGTGTTGATGGGTTAAGCCAAAGAACACCCCTTTCGCCTGGGGGTTGTTATGCGGCGTGCGCTCGCCGGACAGATAGGGCAGGAACCAGACGGTATCGGCGTTTTCATCCGCCTGCTGCGCGGCATCGAGCAGGGCCGGCACGCTCTCTAATCCGGTCAGTTTCGCCGCCCAGTCCAGGCATGACGCCGCACTGAGCATCACCGACATCAGATGCCATTTGCCCGGCAGCGCATGGCAGAAACTGTGCACCGCGCTGTCAGGGTTACTGCGGTAGCCGTCGCTCACGGCGAAGTAAACGCCGGAGGTGCCCAGCGACAGCATCGCCTGCCCGGCATCGGCCATGCCCACGCCAACCGCGCCGGCGGCGTTATCCCCGCCCCCCGCCACGACCGGAACGGCCGGCATATTCCACTGCTGCGCCACCGACGGCAGCAACGTGCCCGTCTGCTCACAGCCTTCAAACAGCGCTGGCATATGGTCGCGGGTGAGATGGCAGGCTTCGAGCATCGTCTCGCTCCAGTCACGCTTTGCCACGTCGAGCCACATGGTGCCAGCGGCATCGGACATATCGCTGGCGTACTCTCCGGTCATGCGCAACCGCAGATAATCTTTCGGCAGCAGTATCTTCGCTACCTGGCTAAAAATTTCGGGTTCATGGCGCTGCACCCACAGCAGTTTCGGGGCGGTAAAGCCCGGCATCATCAGGTTGCCGGTGATCTCCCGTGAGGCCGGGACGCGCTCTTCCAGCAGGGCGCACTCTTCACCGCAGCGACCATCGTTCCATAAAATCGCCGGGCGCAAAACGCGGTTGTCCTTATCCAGCAGCGTGGCGCCATGCATCTGTCCGGCAATGCCCAGCGCTTTTACCTCGCGCAGAGAGTGTTGCTCGCCAAGCGCTTTCAGGGCGCGATCCGTGGCCAGCCACCAGGCTTCAGGATCCTGTTCAGACCAGAGCGGGTGTGGCCGTGAAACGTGCAGTTTTTCTGTTTGCGTTGCCAGCACGTCGCCCTGTTCATTTAACAGAATGGCTTTCACACCCGATGTGCCAAGATCGATCCCGATATACATTGCGGTGACTCCTTTAACAGAAATGCCCGGACGCTTGCAGCGGTTCCGGGCCTGGGCTAACCGTAAGCCGGACAAGCGTCGCGCTGCCCGGCAATACCCGGTTACTTATCAAACAGATAATGATTCACCAGATTTTCCAGCAGTTCCTGATGACCGCTCTGGTGCTGCGGCGCAAGGTTATGCTGTTCAGCGTACTTCGCCAGTTCGGTCAGTGATAACTGGCCTTTCAAAATTTGCTGACCCAGCTCACTGTTCCAGCCGCCGTAGCGTTTCGCCACGCGCTTATCCAGCTCGCCATCTTCAATCATGCGGGCAGCCACTTTCAACGACAGCGCCATGGTATCCATCGCCCCGATATGACCATAGAAGAGATCGTATTTATCGGTGCTCTGACGGCGCACTTTGGCGTCAAAGTTCAGGCCGCCGGTGGTGAAGCCACCCGCTTTGATAATTTCGTACATCACCAGCGCGTTTTCTTCCACGCTGACCGGGAACTGGTCGGTATCCCAGCCGAGCTGCGGATCGCCGCGGTTGGCATCTACGGAGCCGAAAATGCCCAGCGCGATAGCGGAGGCGATCTCGTGATGGAACGAGTGACCCGCCAGCGTCGCGTGGTTGGCTTCGATATTCACCTTGATCTCTTTTTCCAGCCCGAACTGCTTCAGGAAGCCATACACCGTCGCCACGTCGTAGTCATACTGGTGCTTGGTCGGCTCCTGCGGTTTTGGCTCAATCAGCAGCGTACCCTGGAAGCCGATTTTGTGTTTATGCTCGACAACCATCTGCATGAAGCGGCCAATTTGCTCGCGCTCCTGACGTAAGTCAGTATTGAGCAGCGTTTCGTAGCCTTCACGTCCGCCCCACAGCACATAGTTTTCCCCGCCCAGCTTATGGGTGGCATTCATCGCCGTCACCACCTGCGTGGCCGCCCAGCTGAAGACTTCCGGGTCCGGGTTGGTGGCAGCGCCTGCGCCATAGCGTGGATGGGTAAAGCAGTTGGCAGTGCCCCACAGCAGCTTCACGCCGCTCTGCTGCTGTTTTTCGGCCAGCACATCGACCATCTGCGCAAAGTTATTCAGATACTCTTTCAGCGAAGCGCCTTCCGGTGAAACGTCCACATCGTGGAAGCAGTAATAAGGGACATTCAGCTTGTGGAAGAACTCAAAGGCGACATCCGCTTTGCGTTTTGCCAGCTCCAGCGCTTCACCTGGCTGCTGCCACGGACGATCGAATGAGCCCACGCCAAACATATCGGCACCGTTCCAGCAGAAGGTGTGCCAGTAGCAGGCAGCGAAACGCAGGTGATCTTCCATGCGCTTACCCAGCACCAGCTCGTCCGGGTTGTAATGACGAAACGCTAAAGGATTTGAGGATTTCGGACCTTCATAACGAACGCGATCGAGTTGATCGAAATAAGCTTGCATAGTGAGCTCCATAATCAGGGATACAGCAAAGAGTTGATACTGGAGTAATACTGAATAGGGATCGCAGGTTGCTCAATTACGTTATTTCACACTGCTATTGAGAGAATGCACAAACGTGCGCTGGCTCGCAAAATCAATTTGCAGACAAACAAATTTCACTGCACAAATTCCATAATCACGTGTAATTAAGAGCTTATGTAATTTAAAATTCGATCGCGGTCATAATTTCGAAAATAAACCAAATATCATAACGAGAAGATAAAAATCTGTAATTGCCAGCCTGCCATTCCCCGTTAAGAATTTGCTACGTCTCTTGCAATGATTGTTTCTTTTATCTCAGCAACCTAACCCTACAAAAGGCAATACAATTATGAAGATAAAGAACCTGTGCCTCACTCTTTGTGCATCGCTGCTGCTGGCGAGTACGGCGAGTCATGCAAAAGAAGTTAAAATCGGCATGGCGATAGATGACCTCCGTCTGGAACGCTGGCAAAAAGATCGCGATATTTTTGTCAATAAGGCAGAAGCATTAGGTGCGAAAGTTTTCGTCCAGTCTGCCAATGGCAATGAAGAAACGCAAATGTCGCAAATCGAAAATATGATAAACCGCGGCGTCGATGTGCTGGTTATTATTCCTTATAACGGTCAGGTTTTAAGTAACGTGGTAAAAGAAGCCAAGCGCGAAGGGATTAAAGTGCTGGCCTACGACCGCATGATTAATAATGCGGACATTGATTATTATATTTCCTTCGACAATGAAAAGGTCGGCGAATTACAGGCGCAAAGCCTGGTTGCCAAAGTTCCACAGGGCAATTACTTCCTGATGGGCGGCTCCCCGGTGGACAACAACGCCAAACTCTTCCGCGCCGGACAGATGAAGGTGCTGAAGCCCTATATTGATGAAGGCAAAATCAAGATCGTTGGCGATCAGTGGGCGGACGGCTGGTTACCTGAAAACGCGTTAAAAATTATGGAAAACGCCCTCACCGCCAATAATAACAAAATCGATGCCGTAGTGGCCTCTAACGATGCGACCGCAGGCGGCGCTATTCAGGCACTCAGCGCCCAGGGGCTGGCCGGAAAAGTGGCGATCTCCGGGCAGGATGCGGACCTCGCCGGGGTGAAACGTATTGTGGCAGGTACCCAGACCATGACGGTATATAAGCCGATCACCGAGCTTGCCACTACCGCCGCAGAAATTGCCGTTGAGCTTGGCAATGGCCAACAGCCTAAAGCGGACGCCAGCTTAAACAACGGCCTGAAAGATGTGCCTTCCCGACTGCTTACCCCTATCGAAGTCAATAAAGAGAACATTGACGCCACCGTTGTGAAAGACGGTTTCCATAAAAAGAGCGAACTGTAATCCATCATCGCCCCCGGCTTGCGGGGGCACATCGACTTGTACTGTTTTCCTTCGGGTCATGTGGAGCAGTTATGTCTTATTTACTTGAAATGAAAAGTATCACCAAAGCGTTTGGCGCGGTGAAGGCCGTCGACAACGTCAGCCTGCGCTTAAACCCCGGCGAGATCATGTCGTTATGCGGCGAAAATGGCTCGGGCAAATCCACCTTAATGAAGGTTTTGTGTGGCATCTATCCTCACGGCAGCTACGAGGGTGAAATTGTCTTTTCCGGCGAAACGCTGCAGGCCACGCATATCCGCGACACCGAGCGCAAAGGGATCGCCATCATTCACCAGGAGCTGGCGCTGGTGAAGCATCTGACCGTGCTGGAAAATATCTTCCTCGGTGCCGAGGTAACCCGCCACGGCGTCCTGGATTACGACACCATGACCTTGCGCTGCGAGAAGCTGCTGGCGCAGGTCAGTCTGACGATCTCCCCCGACACCCGGGTGGGCGATTTAGGTCTGGGACAGCAGCAACTCGTGGAGATCGCCAAGGCCCTGAACAAACAGGTGCGTCTGCTGATCCTCGATGAACCAACAGCATCGCTGACGGAACAGGAAACCGCGGTATTGCTGGACATCATTCGTGACCTGCAAAACCACGGGATTGCCTGCATTTATATCTCCCACAAGCTCAACGAAGTGAAAGCGATTTCGGACACGGTATGCGTAATTCGCGACGGGCAGCATATCGGCACCCGGGAAGCGCAGGGGATGAGCGAGGACGACATTATTACCATGATGGTGGGCCGTGAGCTGACCGCGCTCTACCCGAACGAACCCCACACCCTGGGGGAAGAGGTGCTGCGCGTGGAGCATCTTACCGCCTGGCATCCGGTGAATCGCCATATTAAACGGGTCAATGATATCTCTTTCTCGCTGCATCGCGGTGAGATCCTGGGGGTGGCCGGGCTGGTTGGCGCCGGGCGCACCGAGGCTGTGCAGTGTCTGTTCGGCGTCTGGCCTGGCCGCTGGGAGGGCAGCATCTTTATTGATGGGCAGCAGGTAGAGATCAAAAACTGTCAGCAGGCCATCGCCCAGGGTATCGCGATGGTGCCGGAAGATCGCAAAAAAGATGGCATCGTACCGGTGATGGCGGTGGGCAAAAACATCACCCTTGCCGCATTAGATCAGTTCAGCGGCACGCTGAGCAGTCTGGATGATGCCGCGGAACAGCACTGCATTCTTCACTCTTTACAGCAGCTGAAAGTCAAAACTTCCTCCCCGGAGCTGGCGATTGGCCGCCTGAGCGGGGGCAATCAGCAGAAGGCGATCCTCGCCCGCTGCCTGTTGCTCAACCCGCGCATTCTGATCCTCGATGAACCGACCCGCGGGATTGATATCGGTGCGAAATACGAAATCTACAAGCTGATCAACCAGCTGGTCCAGCAGGGTATCGCCGTGATTGTGATCTCCTCGGAGCTTCCGGAAGTGCTGGGTCTGAGTGACCGGGTACTGGTGATGCACGAAGGAAAACTGAAAGCCAACCTGATAAACCAGAACCTGACGCAGGAACAGGTGATGGAAGCCGCACTAAGGAGCGAACGCCATGTCGAAAAGCAACCCCTCTGAGTTAAAAGTCACGGCACCCGCACCGGGTCTGTTTTCCGGGCTAAAAGCGCTCAATCTGCAGGTGTTTGTCATGATTGCCGCTATCGTGGCGATCATGCTGTTCTTCACCTGGATGACCGACGGCTCCTATCTCAGCGCGCGTAACGTCTCCAACCTGCTGCGCCAGACCGCCATTACCGGCATTCTGGCGGTGGGGATGGTGTTTGTGATTATCTCCGCGGAAATCGACCTCTCCGTGGGCTCAATGATGGGCCTGCTGGGGGGCGTGGCGGCGATTTTCGACGTCTGGCTGGGCTGGCCGCTGCCGCTCACCGTGGTCGTCACCTTGTTACTCGGTCTACTGCTCGGCACCTGGAACGGCTGGTGGGTGGCCTACCGCAAAGTACCGTCGTTTATCGTCACGCTGGCGGGAATGCTGGCCTTCCGCGGCATTCTGATTGGTATCACCAACGGCACCACCGTCTCCCCCACCAGCGCCTCCATGTCGCAGATTGGGCAGAGCTATCTCTCCGGCGGAGTGGGTTTTACCCTCGGCGCGATTGGCCTGATGGCGTTTGTCGCCTGGCAATGGCGCGGCAGAATGCGCCGGCAGGCGTTAGGGTTAGCCACAACGCCTTCCACCTCTGTCGTTGGGCGTCAGGCGCTGACGGCGGTGATCGTGCTGGGGGCAATCTGGCTGCTGAACGACTATCGTGGCGTGCCAACGCCGGTGCTGATACTGGTTCTGTTATTACTGGCAGGCATGTTTATGGCGACCCGCACCGCCTTTGGCCGGCGTATTTATGCCATCGGCGGCAACCTTGAAGCCGCACGTCTGTCAGGTATTAATGTTGAACGCACCAAACTTGCCGTCTTTGCCATTAATGGCCTGATGGTTGCCGTAGCGGGCCTGATCTTAAGCTCGCGTCTGGGTGCGGGCTCGCCGTCTGCCGGGAATATTGCCGAACTCGATGCCATCGCCGCCTGTGTCATCGGCGGAACCAGCCTTGCCGGAGGTGTCGGTAGCGTCGCAGGGGCAGTTATGGGGGCATTTATTATGGCGTCGCTGGATAACGGAATGAGTATGATGGACGTCCCGACATTCTGGCAGTATATCGTTAAGGGTGCCATTTTATTGCTGGCGGTATGGATGGATTCCGCTACCAAACGGCGCGCCTGAGGATGCCTTTTCATCTGTCACTGATACTGGAAAAATAGCGCCATGTTTGAGAAGCGTCACCGCATTACGTTGTTATTCAATGCCAACAAAGCTTATGACCGTCAGGTCGTCGAGGGCGTTGGGGAATATTTGCAGGCGTCGCAATCCGAGTGGGATATTTTCATCGAAGAAGATTTCCGCACGCGAATCGAAAATATCAAAGACTGGCTGGGCGACGGCGTCATCGCGGATTTTGACGACGCCGTTATCCAGCAACTGCTGGTCGATGTCGACGTCCCCATCGTCGGCGTCGGCGGCTCTTACCACCAGCCGGAACACTACCCTGCCGTTCACTATATCGCCACCGACAACCACGCCCTGGTAGAGAGCGCGTTTCTACATCTCAAAGAAAAAGGGGTTCACCGCTTCGCCTTTTATGGCCTGCCCACCTCCAGCGGAAAACGCTGGGCGGCGGAACGGGAATACGCTTTCTGTCAGCTGGTCGCAAAGGAGAAGTATCGCGGCGTGGTTTATCAGGGGCTGGAAACGGCCCCGGAAAACTGGCAGCACGCGCAGAACCGTCTTGCCGACTGGCTGCAAACCCTGCCGCCGCAGACCGGCATTATCGCCGTGACCGATGCCCGCGCCCGGCACGTGCTGCAGGTGTGCGAACATCTGCATATTCCGGTGCCGGAAAAGCTGTGCGTCATCGGGATCGATAATGAAGAGCTCACCCGCTACCTGTCACGCGTGGCGCTGTCGTCCGTGGCGCAGGGAACACGTCAGATGGGCTATCAGGCGGCCAAGCTGCTGCACCGGCTGCTGGATAACGAAAATCTTCCTCTGCAACGTCTGCTGGTGCCACCGGTTCGTGTGGTGGAGCGACGCTCAACGGATTACCGCTCGCTGAACGACCCGGCCGTCATTCAGGCCATGCACTACATTCGTAACCACGCCTGCAAAGGCATCAAAGTGGATCAGGTGCTGGATGCGGTAGGGATTTCGCGTTCAAATCTGGAGAAGCGCTTTAAAGAAGAGGTGGGCGAGACGATCCATGCGGTTATCCATGCAGAGAAACTGGAGAAAGCCCGCAGCCTGCTGATTTCGACCTCGCTCTCCATTAACGAGATTTCGCAGATGTGCGGTTATCCGTCGTTGCAGTATTTCTATTCGGTCTTTAAAAAAGAGTATGACACCACGCCGAAAGAGTATCGCGATCGCTACAGTGAAGTACTGATATAAATAAAAAAGGCCTTCCGGATGGAAGGCCTTTTTTTAAGATTACATATGAGCGGCAATTAAGCGCTGGTTATCCTGGTACATCGCAAACAGATAGTTGTTATAGCGTTGGCCCTGGGTTGAGTAACCTTTCAGCTTGTGGATCATCGTGCTCGCCGTCACTTCCTGATCTGCTTTACGCAGCTGCGCACGCGACTTACGGAAGGATTTATAGGCCGGATGCGTGTTCAGGTTCACAACATACGCATTCACGGAATCTTTTACCGATTCAAACTGCGAGTAACCTTTCACTTTGCCGGGCGCATTGTTACAACGACCTTTCGCACATTTCATGCCAAACAGGTTGTTATTACTACGGGCCAGCTTAGAGGTACCCCAGCCACTTTCGGCTGCTGCCATCGTTGCGACCATGCTGCCTGGGATGATATCCACACGCTCAAGCAAGGTGTTCCACGGTACACGACGTGTGTTCCCGTTCCAGCTCACTTTATAGTTTTTGGCTATCTCTTTCAGGCGCGCACGCTCGGACGGCGACCAGCGGCTGTCGTACTGCTTGGAAATAAGCCAGTTACGATCCGCCGTAATCGCGGCATTTTGACTTGTAATGTAAGGCATTACCGTCCGGAGAAACGCTTTTTTCCTTGGTGTTCCGGAAGGGTATTTTCGCAAATCAGGAAGTGAACTACTCTTTGCACTATTGCGAGAATACTCTTGTTTACTGCTAACCTTACTACTTGCTGTCGTCTTTATGACGTGGGCTTTCTTACTCGTTGTATCCGTGTGCGTCTTTGCAAGCACCCCACCAGAAAATGCCGTGGTGAGTAACATGAGTATCGCAGCCCCATATCGTCGAATGGGAGTCGATATCATTAGGTCTCCTGGTCGGATAGAAACATTCCAACACCTTATTTTTTTCGAAAATTGAGAGGCGAATCTCAAATCCTAGCAAAAATAGACGAGAAGAGCACCATTAGAAATAGTCCAAATCCGAAACCCTGTCACCTGGAATCTGCGCGTTTCAGCATCATTCTCGCGAAAACGTGCTCAATATCGCAGTTAAATAGCGTACTTAGCGTGAGATCACTCACCCTCGTTGCTCCTCCCTGCGCGATAGCGCCAGGGGATGAGTTTGCCCACTAGAATAGATGGCAAACTGAGCAAAATGCTGTGACAGGAAAATGGTATGAAACGTTCTGCTCTCGCTCTTCTGTTCTTGCCTGCACTGGCCAGCGCCGACTGGTCTGCCCCCGGCTTTCCAGCCTTTACCGCTGAAGGATCGGGGGTCTTCACGGCACAGGCAAAGCTGACGAAGGGTACCCGCCCGCTGACGTTGAGTTTTGACAAGGCGTGCTGGCAACCCACTAACGCCATAAAACTCAACGAGATGATGTCACTGAAGCCGTGCGAGGGCGATCCGGCGCAGTGGCGCATCTTCCGCGACGGGGATTATCAGGCACGAATTGATACCCGCTCCGGCACGCCAACGCTGATGTTGACCGTTGCCAGCGCCAGCGAACAGGCGGTGGCATCGGTAGTGCGCCAGTGCCCCAAATGGGACGGCAAACCGTTGACGCTCGATGTCAGCAATACCTTCCCGGAAGGAAGCGTGGTGCGTGATTTTTACAGCAAACAGACCGCGACGGTGCAGCAGGGTAAAATTACCCTGCAACCCGCACCGGGGAGCAACGGCCTGCTGTTACTGGAGCGGGCAGAAACGGACAAGCCCGCCCCGTTCAGCTGGCAAAACGCCACTGTCTATTTTGTCCTGACCGACCGGTTTGAAAATGGCGATCCGGCCAATGACAACAGCTATGGGCGCCATAAAGATGGTATGCAGGAGATCGGCACCTTCCACGGCGGCGACCTGAAAGGGCTCACCAGCAAGCTGGATTATCTGCAGCAGCTTGGCGTTAACGCCCTGTGGATCAGCTCCCCGCTGGAACAGATCCACGGCTGGGTCGGGGGCGGAACGAAAGGCGATTTCCCGCATTACGCCTATCACGGCTATTACACCCAGGACTGGACCCGGCTCGATGCCAACATGGGTACGGAGGATGATTTACGTCAGCTGGTGGATGAAGCTCACCGCCGGGGGATCCGCATCCTGTTTGACGTGGTGATGAATCACACCGGTTACGCGACGCTGGCGGACATGCAGGCGTACCAGTTCGGGTCGCTCTATCTGCAGGGCGAAGAGCTGAAGAAAACCCTGGGCGAACGCTGGACCGACTGGAAACCGGGGGCCGGCCAGAGCTGGCACAGCTTTAATGACTACATCAACTTCAGCGATAAAGCGGGCTGGGAAAACTGGTGGGGCAAGAAGTGGGTACGCACCGATATCGGTGATTATGACAATCCCGGCTTCGACGATCTGACCATGTCGCTGGCCTTCCTGCCAGACCTGAAAACGGAATCGACCACCCCATCAGGCTTACCGAATTTTTATCGCCACAAGCCCGACACCCGGGCGAAGGCCATTGACGGTTACACGCCCCGGGATTACCTCACCCACTGGCTGAGTCAGTGGGTGCGTGAATACGGCATCGACGGTTTCCGCGTTGATACCGCCAAGCATGTTGAGCTGGCGGGCTGGCAGCAGCTGAAAGACCAGGCCAGCGATGCCCTTAAAGCATGGAAAGCGGCCAACCCGGAGAAAAAACTCGACGATGCCCCGTTCTGGATGACCGGTGAATCCTGGGGGCACGGGGTAATGCAGAGCGATTACTACCGTCACGGCTTCGATGCGATGATCAATTTTGATTACCAGGAGCAGGCGGCCAAAGCGGTAGATTGTCTGGCCGACATTGACCTGACCTGGCAGCAGATGGCGGAAAAGCTGCAGAGCTTTAACGTCCTGAGCTATCTCTCCTCTCACGATACCCGTCTGCTCCGCGAGGGTGACCAGCGTGCGGCAGAGCTGCTGTTGCTGGCGCCGGGCAGCGTACAGATCTTTTATGGCGATGAATCTGCAAGACCGTTCGGCCCGACGGGCTCCGATCCCTTACAGGGCACGCGCTCGGACATGAACTGGCAGGATATCAACGGCTCGCAGGCTGCAACCGTCGCCCACTGGCAGCGGCTCGGGCAGTTCCGCGCCCGCCATCCGGCCATCGGTGAAGGCAGACAAACCACGCTGACGATGCCTCAGGGCTACGGCTTTGTCCGCGAGCATCAGGGCGACAAGGTGATGGTGGTGTGGGCGGGTAATCGCTGATCGGCTGGGGCAAAATCCCTCTCTTACGGGAGAGGGGTGCAGGATAAATTGCTACCTGATGGCAAACTAACAACATAAAGTCACACATCTTCGTTTCGACGCTGATTTGCACCTGCGCAGTTGTAGCGTTATGGTGAGCCACACTTAGAACACGCTCGACAGATCACCTGCTATGACTTTTTCACTTTTCGGCGACAAATTCACCCGCCATTCAGGCATTACCCGCCTGATGGAGGATCTCAACGACGGGCTGCGCACACCGGGCGCCATCATGCTCGGCGGCGGTAACCCGGCACAAATCCCTGAGATGAACGCCTATTTTCAGACGCTCCTCGCGGACATGCTGGAAAATGGCAAAGCCAGAGATGCGCTGTGCAATTACGACGGCCCACAGGGCAAAACCGAGCTGCTTGCTGCCCTCGCTGAGATGCTGCGCGACACCCTCGGCTGGGAGATTGATCCACAGAACATTGCTCTGACAAACGGCAGCCAGAGCGCGTTTTTCTACTTATTTAACCTCTTCGCGGGACGACGTGCCGACGGCACCACCAAAAAGGTGCTCTTCCCGCTGACGCCGGAGTACATCGGTTATGCCGACTCCGGCCTTGAGGACGATCTTTTCGTCGCCGCGCGCCCGAACATCGAGCTGTTGCCGGAAGGCCAGTTCAAGTATCACGTCGATTTTGAGCATCTGCATATTGGCGAAGAGACCGGGATGATCTGCGTCTCGCGCCCCACCAACCCGACCGGCAACGTCATCACCGATGAAGAGCTGATTAAGCTGGATGCGCTGGCGAACCAGCATGACATTCCGCTGGTGATTGATAACGCCTATGGGGTGCCCTTCCCGGGCATTATCTTCAGCGAAGCGCGCCCGCTGTGGAACCCGAACATTGTCCTGTGCATGAGCCTCTCCAAGCTGGGTCTGCCGGGTAGCCGCTGCGGGATTATCATCGCCAATGAGAAAATCATCACCGCCATCACCAACATGAACGGCATCATCAGCCTCTCCCCTGGCGGGATCGGCCCGGCAATGATGTGCGAGATGATTAAGCGCAACGATCTGCTGCGCCTGTCCAACGAGGTGATTAAGCCCTTCTACTATCAGCGCGTCCAGGAGACCATTGCGACTATCCGCCGTTATCTCCCGGAAGAGCGCTGTCTGATCCACAAACCCGAAGGGGCAATTTTCCTCTGGCTGTGGTTTAAGGATCTACCGATCACCACCGAGCTGCTCTATCAGCGCCTGAAAAAGCGCGGAGTATTGATGGTGCCGGGGGATTATTTCTTCCCGGGGCTGGACAAGCCGTGGCCGCACACCCACCAGTGCATGCGCATGAACTATGTCCCGGACCCGGAAAAAATCGAAGCGGGCGTGAAGATCCTCGCCGAGGAGATCGACCTCGCTTGGCGGGAAAACGGTCAGTAAGGATTTATGCCAGATAACGCAGCCGTTCGGCACGTAATCTGGCAGGATCGACACAACTTAACGCGCGGGTTGGACAGGCCTCCACGCAGGCAGGTCCACCTTCGCGGTGCGCGCAACGGTCGCACTTCAGCGCCTGCACCGCTTCTGCCTCTCCCGTCACCTGCATCGCCCCGAACGGGCAGGCAATCATGCAGCTTTTACAGCCGATACAGCGCTGTTGCTCTACCCGCCATACCCCCTGCTCACGCTGGATCGCCTGCGTCGGGCAGACGTTGGCGCAGGGGGCATCTTCACACTGGTGGCAGGTGACCGCCGTAGTGAACGTTCCGCCTTTCACCACCCGGATGCGGGAGGTAAAGGTCTTTGCCGTCACAGCGGCACAATTCTGGTTCTCCTGGTGCGATACCACGCAGGCCACTTCGCAGGTGCGACAGCCAATACATTTCGCCGGGTCCGCAACAATAAACGGGTTCATCGCCTGCTCCATCCTTGTTGAAAAAGTCAGGTTGCCAGAGTGTTCAGGGCACGCGCTTTGATCAGACGGGGCAAAAAGTCACTTTTGTGCGTCCTGCCGCGAATACTGGCCATTTGCCACAGCGCTCAGGCGGAATTGATGTGCTCCTTGCAGTAGCGGCGCTTCCAGACGCCGGGCGTTAACCCGGTATGCTTACGAAAAATTTGCCGGAAATATCCGGTGTCGTTAAACCCGCAGCGCACCGCCACCTCCTTGAGCGACACGGCATCATTAAGCAGTAACTTCTCCGCGGCCCTGACGCGCTGACGGTGGATAGCCTCGGTGAGCGTCAGATGAAAGACCCGACGAAACACCCGCCCCAGATAATCGGCGTTGCAGTGCAGCTCCCGGGCAAGCTGCGACGTGGAGAGCGGCCGGTGAAACTGCGTGCTGATCAGCTGCCGCGCCTTCCACGCCAGGCTGACGCCCGCTTCGTCCGGGGCGAGCTCCTGCCCGGGCATGACTGAGAGCTGTTGCAGGATCAGCAGCAGAATAAATTCCAGCGCCGGGCTGCGCTGGAGCTTCTCCTGTTCGGTCAGAAATTGCCGGAACAGGGCAATCATCGCCTGCGGATCGCCGGTTTTGCCGTGCTGCTGCACCGACAGCAGCGTACTCAGGGATGACGGCGCGGCCTGCTCGTGAACTTCAAAATGCAGCCAGTAAAAGCGTAAATCGGCAGGAAAATCTTCAATCCCCTTGTGTCGGCGGTGGGGCCACAGGAGCAGACTTTCTCCAGCATGGACCTCAAACAGCGTCGTATCCTCCTGGATCGTTAATGTCCCCTTTTCCACAAAGATGACCTCCCAGGAGTCGAGCCTGCGCGCCGGATGTCGCCCGACGCCCCGGGAGATAAAATAGCCGCCATTCTGCACCCTGATCGGAAGCGCTATGGATAATTCGAGCATGGTTATTCAATTCCTCGCTATTTATGAGCCAATTTTCTCTCTTTATCCCTGATTATTAACAGCTATTTGCCATTCGTCCCGATCAAAATCACATTTTACGCACAAGGTCGGAATCCTCACCTTTTTATACTTTTCCCTTCCCTTGTTGCCCCCAGGGAACAGTGCAAAATTAGTCAGGTACTCTGCAAAACAACATAAAAAATTCAATAACCCGAGGAGTTACCTCATGACTTCTACCCCGATTACACAGACAGAGATCGCCCAGCAGGCCATCAACGATCGCCTGACGGTGCGAGAAAAAATAGGCTACGGCCTGGGTGATGCTGGCGGCACGGTGATCACCTGTTTGATCATGAACTTTCTCACTTTTTTCTATACCGATGTCTTTGGTTTAACCCCGGCGCTGGTCGGCACGCTGTTTATCGCCCTGCGCATCTTCGACGCCATATCCGACCCGGTGATGGGGATCATCGCCGACCGTACCCAGAGCCGCTGGGGACGCTTTCGCCCCTGGCAGCTGTGGGTCGCCCTGCCGATTGGCATTATCGGCGTGCTGACCTTCACCGTGCCGGACGCGGGCATGGGGGTCAAAATCGCCTGGGCCTTCGGCACCTATCTGCTGCTCTCGGTGGGCTATACCGCCATCAACGTGCCCTATTGCGCGCTGATCAACACCATGACCACCCGCCACAGCGAAGTGCTCTCCTGCCAGTCATGGCGTTTTGTGCTGTGCGGCGTGGCCGGTTTTCTGGTCTCCGTTGGCCTGCCGTGGCTGGTTGAACTTCTCGGCCAGGGCAACGTGGCGCAGGGATATCAGTTCGGCGTGGGTGTGCTGTGCGCCATTGCGGTGGTGATGTTCCTGTGCTGCTTCTTCTGGGTTCGCGAGCGCGTACCGCTGGCGATGATGGGAAAATTTACCCTTAAGGAGCACCTCGCCGGTCTGCGTAACAACGACCAACTGCTGCTGATGCTGGTGATGTCTTTCCTGCTGATTAACGTCTTCAACATTCGTGGCGGCGGCTACATGTATTTCATCACTTACGTGCTGGAAGGGAGCACCGCCTACACCTCGCTCTTCTTCACGATGGTGACCTTTGCCTCTATTCTGGGCGCGGTGATCGTTAACCTGCTGTCGCGTCGCAGCGACACCGTCAAACTCTACTACTACACCAACCTGGTGCTGGCAGCCCTGGCGGTGGGGATGTGGTTCCTGCCCGGCGGCCCGGCTTACCAGACTCTGTGGCTGGTGGTCATTCTGGCGAACGGCGTGATCCTCGGCTTTACCCTGCCGCTGCACTTCGCACTGATGGCCTTTGCTGACGACTACGGCGAGTGGAAAACCCGCGTACGCTCCTCCGGCATGAACTTCGCCTTTAACCTCTTTTTCATCAAGCTGGCCTGGGCTTCCAGCGCCGGGATCATCAGCCTGGTGTTTATTTTCGTCGCCTACCAGCCGGGCGCAGGCAACCAGACGCCCGCCTCATTACAGGGCATTACCGCCATGGAGACCCTGCTGCCCGCTCTTTTCCATCTGCTGCTGGCGCTGGCGATCCGCAAGTGCCGACTCAATAACCCGATGATGACGCGCATTGCCACCGACCTGCGCCAGCGTCACGCTCACGCCTGAGGAGAACATGATGTCCATAATGGAACCCGACCTGCATAAACTGAAAATCAGCGACCCGTTTCTGGGTCAGTATCAACAGCTGGTGCGCGATGTGGTCATCCCCTACCAGTGGGATGCCCTGAACGATCGCATTGAGGAGGCGGAACCGAGCCATGCCATCAGCAACTTTCGCATCGCGGCGGGTCAGCAAAATGGTGAATTCTACGGGATGGTCTTTCAGGACAGCGACGTGGCGAAATGGCTGGAGGCGGTCGCCTGGTCGCTATGCCAAAAACCCGCCGCGGGGCTGGAAAAAACCGCCGATGAGGTGATTGAACTGGTAGCCGCCGCTCAGTGCGACGATGGCTATCTCAATACCTACTTCACGGTAAAAGCGCCGGAGGAGCGCTGGACAAACCTGGCGGAGTGCCACGAGCTTTACTGCGCCGGGCATATGATTGAAGCGGGCGTAGCCTGGTTCCAGGGCACCGGCAAACGCCGTCTGCTGGAGGTGGTCTGTAAGCTGGCCGACCATATCGACAGCGTTTTTGGTCCGGGCGAGCAGCAGCTACACGGCTATCCCGGCCACCCGGAGATCGAGCTGGCGCTGATGCGCCTTTTTGATGTCACCCAGGAGCCGCGCTACCTGGCGCTGGCGAAATATTTCGTTGAAGCGCGTGGCACCCAGCCGCACTTCTACGACATCGAATATGAAAAGCGGGGCAAAACCTCGTACTGGAACACCTACGGCCCGGCGTGGATGGTACAGGATAAAGCCTACAGCCAGGCGCATCAGCCGCTGGCGGAACAGCAAACGGCGATTGGTCATGCGGTGCGTTTCGTCTATCTGATGACCGGCGTCGCGCACCTGGCCCGTTTAAGTCAGGATGAGAGTAAACGCCAGGACTGCCTGCGCCTGTGGAATAACATGGCCCAGCGCCAGCTCTATATCACCGGCGGGATTGGTTCCCAGAGCAGCGGCGAAGCCTTCAGCAGCGATTACGATCTGCCGAACGACACCGTCTATGCTGAAAGCTGCGCCTCCATCGGCCTGATGATGTTTGCCCGTCGCATGCTGGAAATGGAAGCCAACAGCCAGTACGCCGACGTTATGGAGCGGGCGCTGTACAACACCGTGCTTGGCGGCATGGCGCTGGACGGGAAACACTTCTTCTACGTCAACCCGCTGGAAGTGCATCCGAAGACGCTGAAATTTAACCATGTCTACGATCACGTGAAGCCGGTTCGCCAGCGCTGGTTCGGCTGCGCCTGCTGCCCGCCAAACATCGCCCGCGTTCTGGCCTCGATTGGTCACTACATCTATACCGTTCGCGACGATGCCCTGTTTATCAACCTCTACATCGGCAACAGCATGGCTTTCCCGGTGGGTGAGCAGGAGTTGCAGCTGCGGATCAGCGGCAACTACCCGTGGCAGGAGCAGGTCGTCATCGAAATCGCCTCCTCGGTGGACGTCGACTATACCCTGGCCTTACGTGTGCCGGACTGGTGCGACAATCCACAGCTCACGCTGAATGGCAAACCCATCACGGGTGAGATGCGTCAGGGCTATATCTACCTGACCCGCCGCTGGCAGGAAGGCGATAAGCTGGTGTTAACCCTGCCGATGCCGGTCCGCCGGGTTTACGGTAATCCGCAGGTGCGCCAGCAGGCCGGAAAAGTGGCTTTGCAGCGCGGGCCACTGGTCTACTGTCTTGAAGAGGCGGATAACGGCGCGGGGCTGCACAACCTTACCCTGCCAGCCGACAGCGAATTCAGGCTCGTTGAAGGTAAAGGGATTTTTGCCCATAAGATGCTGATCCAGACGCAAGGGTATGCCCGCCACGCCGCGGACGCTGAACACCAACCGCTGTGGCAGTACGATCGTGCCCCCGCCACGCAACAGGCGCAGACGCTGACCTTTATTCCGTGGTTTAGCTGGGCTAACCGGGGCGAAGGGGAGATGCGGATTTGGGTGGATGAGGCGAACGCCGCACGCTAAAGCCGGAAAACAGAATCAGCCCTCATCTCAGAGGGCTGATTTTTACTACCTTAAAACGTCCAGGAGAGACCGGTCATCAGCGCGAAGCTGTCGTCACGGTCGATCATCGGGCTGTTTTTCACATCGTCAGGCAGCACGGTATAGACGGCGCTGGCATTCAGAGAGAGATTCTGTGTCAGCGGGTATTTAGCTGCCACACCCACATAAGGGGTCACGGTTTCGCCTGCATTGTACTGCTTTAAACCGCTGCGACGGGACTCTTTCTGCGAGACGCCGTAGTAGTAATCGTTGAAGCTTTCATCGTAGTAAAAGACCCCCACCGATGGCGTCAGGGTCAGGCGCGCCATGCGGAACGGGCGGAAATAAGAGATTTCACCCATCATGCCGCCGCTCTCATCCATCGCATCGGCGGCAATCGCCAACTTCAGGCTACCCCAGCTTTCGTGGTGATAGTAGGCGCCGCCCAGCATCGCGGAGGCTTTGCGCTCGTCCAGCTGCTTCATCGCAGAGTCGTCGTTATCGTCCGGATCAAAGTGCAGCGGCATCCAGGAGGCGGTCAGGCTGAGTTCGTTTTTGGCATCTTTCCAGACAATCCAGCCGCCGGTAGCCTGACGCACGTAAAAATGTTCCCCTTCGTAGTGCATTAATGGAACAGCGAAAACATTCTCGTTATAACCTTTATACGGTGACTCATTAAAAACGGCGCCCGCGCCAATTGAAAATTCATCGGCCATTGCGGGAGCAGCTGCAAATAAAACCGTGGCGATGAGTAAACTCTTTTTAAACGTCATTGTTTGTAATCCATTAAATTTCCTGCGACCCGGCGCATAATAATGGTTACAAAAATCGCAATGCAATTTTGATATTTGTATAATATTATATATAAATTCATATAGATGAGCATCAGGCAATGCACAAGCTGCAAATCAAACCGCGCGAATTAAAAATTATTTCCGTCATTGCCGCCACTCACAGCATTGGAGATGCTGCCGCGTTGTTGGGTATGGCCCAGGCCAACGTCAGTAAATATCTCTCGGATTTCGAAACTCGCGTCGGGCTGAAGATTTTCGAGCGCACCACCCGTCACCTGGCGCTGACCCAGTTTGGCCAGTCGCTGCTGCCCTTTATCAACGCCTCGCTGGAAAAGAACGAACAACTGGTTAATTTTATTGCAGATTATAAGCATGAAAAACGCGGTAAAGTGACTATTTACGGGCCAACGGGTATCATTACCTGGCTGGCCCGCCATGTGATTCATGAGATCGACAATATTGGCGATATTCGCATTAGCCTGAAAACCTATAACCTGAATGGCAGCGAGTTTCTCGAAGGCGTCGTGTTCCCCGACGATTGTGATATTTTAATTACCTATGCCCAACCCAAAGATGAAACTCTGGTCGCCACGACCTTAACCAAATATTCGGTTACCGCTTTCGCCACCCCGGAATATATTAAAAAGCACCCTATTAGTTCTCCTGAAGATTTAATTAATCACTCCTGCATTCTTATTGATTCAATGGTTATCGACGATGCCAACATCTGGCGTTTCCGCGCGAATCACAGCAATCAGATACATGACTATAAAGTCACCGGGAACTATATTTGCGACAACACCCAGACGGCGCTGGAGCTGGCGCGCAATCATCTGGGGATCGTTTTTGCGCCCAAACAGAGCCTGCAGAAAGAGATCGAACAGGGTGTTCTGGTGCCCTGCTTCGCGCATCAGGAGGAGTGGTGGCTGGATCTGGTAGCTATCTTCCGTAAACGTGACTATCAACCGTGGCGGGTGCAGTATGTGCTCGACGGCGTGCTGAATACCCTGCGTAAGCAGATTGCGCAGGCCACCCAGCGGCGGCCTGCGCTGAAGGGTCAGAACAGCCCGAGCGGCTTGTCGGAGTAGCTCACCAGCAGACACTTGGTCTGCTGGTAATGTTCCAGCATCATCTTGTGCGTTTCACGGCCAATACCCGACTGTTTATATCCGCCAAACGCGGCATGCGCCGGATAAGCGTGATAGCAGTTGGTCCATACGCGTCCGGCCTGGATCCCGCGGCCCATCTGATAGGCCAGATTGCCGTTGCGGCTCCAGACGCCTGCGCCCAGGCCATACTGGGTATCGTTGGCCAGCTCCAGCGCCTCCTCCATGGTTTTGAAGGTAGTCACCGCCAGCACCGGGCCAAAGATCTCCTCCTGGAAGACGCGCATGTTGTTTTTACCGGACAGGATGGTCGGCTCAAGGTAGTAACCCTCTTTCAGCTCCCCGTCCAGCATCTTGCGCCGCCCGCCGGTTAAGATATCCGCCCCCTCTTTCTTACCGATATCAATGTAGTTGAGGATCGTCTCCAGCTGCCCGTGGGAAACCTGGGCCCCCATCTGGGTACCATTGTCCAGCGGGTTGCCGCTGCGGATCGACTCCACGCGGCGGATGGCGCGCTCCATAAAGCGTTCGTAAATGGACTCCTGCACCAGCGCCCGGCTTGGACAGGTACAAACTTCCCCCTGGTTGAAGGCAAAAAGCGCAAACCCTTCCAGCGCCTTGTCAAAGAAGGCATCCTCTTCGTCCATCACATCGGCGAAGAAGATGTTCGGGGATTTTCCGCCCAGCTCCAGCGTGACCGGGATGATGTTCTGGGTGGCGTACTGCATGATCTGCTGGCCCACTTCGGTGGAGCCGGTAAAGGCCACCTTGGCGATCCGTTTGGAGGTCGCCAGATATTCACCAATCTCCCCGCCCGCGCCGTTGACCACGTTCACGACGCCCGGCGGGAGCAGGTCGCCCACCACTTCCATCAGCAGCAGGATCGACAGCGGAGTTAAGCGCGCCGGTTTCAACACCACACAGTTGCCTGCCGCCAGCGCGGGCGCCATTTTCCAGGCGGCCATCAGCAGCGGGAAGTTCCACGGAATGATCTGTCCGACCACGCCCAGCGGCTCATGGAAGTGATAGGCCACGGTATCTTTGTCCACCTCGCTGATCCCCCCTTCCTGCGCTCGAATACAGGAGGCGAAGTAGCGGAAATGGTCGATAGCCAGCGGCACGTCGGCGGCCATGGTTTCGCGGATCGGTTTACCGTTGTCCCAGGTTTCCGCCGTGGCTAAAAGCTCCAGATTCTGCTCCATGCGATCCGCGATTTTGAACAGGATCGCCGCGCGATCCTGTACCGAGGTGTGCGCCCACTTCTCTTTCGCTTTGTGGGCGGCATCCAGCGCCAGATCGATATCGCGTTTCCCGGAGCTGGCGATCTCGCACAGCGGCTGGCCGGTCACCGGGGTGAGGTTCTGATAATAGTCGCCGTCGGCCGGAGGAACCCAGTCGCCGCCGATAAAGTTGTCATAACGGGCTTTAAGTTTGAGAGGAAAACCATATTCGCCAGGCAGGATACGTGCTGATGGAGGGTTATTCGTCATGACTGTCTCCTTGTGTGTAGTGTCTTTCAAAGGTAGACCGCGGCGGTGAAAACATCGCCAGTCGTCGCCTGCTTTGCGAGCCCCTTCACGCATTACCTTACTTTACGTTTGGTTTTCGGCGCTGAGCCATACTTAAAGCGCACAACCCGGGCGGAGGTAAGGATAAATGCGGCTTTTTATCGGCTTTGACGTGGGCGGAACCCACATTAAACATGGCGTGATCGACGAGAACGGCAACGAAATCGCCACCGATCAGTTTGATACCCCAGAGGATGAAGAGAGCTTTAAGCAACAGTGGCGCGAGGTGGTCGAGGCTTACCAGAACGAACACGAGATCGCGGCTATCGGCGTGAGTTTTCCTGGCCACATCAATACCCATACCGGCGAAGCCGCAAAGGCGGGCGCGCTCGACTATCTGGATAACATTAACCTGTATGCGCTTTTCTCAGAGCTGACGGACCTGCCGGTTATCGCCGAGAATGACGCCAACTGAGCTGCGCTGGGCGAACGCTGGCGCGGCGCGGGGCGTGAATATGAAAACTTTGTCTGCATTACGCTCGGTACCGGAATCGGCGGCGGCATTGTGGTGGAGGGCGATCTCTGGCGCGGCTCGCACCACCGCGCCGGGGAATTCGGGGTGATCCCGGTCGGCAAGAACGGCGAAGGGATGCATATCGTCGCCTCGGCCAAAGGGCTGATGGAGACCTGCCGCCGGGCGCTGGCCGTCTCCGAAGAGGAGATGCCGAAAGGCGAAGAGCTGTTCGAGCGTATGGAGAACGACCTGCATCTGCGCGAAGCCGTCGAAGAGTGGGCCCTGTTTCTGGCCCGCGGAGTCTACAGCGTCATCTCCATGTTTGATCCGCAGGTGGTGCTGATTGGCGGCGGCATCAGCGAGCAGGAGAAAATTTATAAGCTGCTCGACAGACACCTGCAGACCTTTGAAGAGTGGGAGGCGCTACAGGTGCCCATCCTGCCCTGCCAGTTGGGTAACCAGGCGGGCAGGCTGGGAGCCGTATGGCTGGCAAAACAGAAACTTGCCAGAAGCGAGACTTAAGGCTGCGGCGACTCGCCGGTAAAGAGCTGCGCGTCACGCAGGAGATGATCGTTACCGCGGCGGCGGGTAAAGCCAATGCGGTTGAAATACTCCAGGATCTGGATCGCCAGTTTACGCCCGACGTTCAGCCGATCGCGGAAATCCGCCGCGCAGGTGGAGCCGCGCTCGCTATCCAGCGCCCGGATCAGATTCGCAAAGGTGACGATGCGATCGTGGCGATAGTAACGGTCTTTGACGATCGCGGTGATCAGCCCCTGCTGCGCCGCATGCTTCAGTACCTGACGCATGGTCTGTTCGTCAGTGGCGGTTTCACGCGCCAGGTCGCGTACCCACCAGGGGTCGTCGCGGAACAGCGCCTGCGCTTTTTGCCAGACGGCCTGCTGCTCCGGGGTAAAGCCCGCTTTATGATCCGGCAGATGCAGCCAGCCGTGGTAGCTGTGTAGCTCCCCGCTCTCGCGCATCCGCTCGATCAGCAGCAGCACCAGGGCTTCATCCTCCATCGGTAGCGCCATGCAACGCAGGCGCTCGCGCCCGGGGCCAGGTTCATCCTGATGCTGCTGATGATAGATTGCCAGCACATCGAGAATTTTACGCTGCCAACGGGCGGCAACCGGGGTGTTTAACAGACTGTTTCCGGCCTGGATGAACGTCGGCTGCTGCGTCAGCTGACGCAGTCCTTCTCCGCTGAGCTGGCGTGCCCAGCCAAAGTCATCCAGATTCACCGCCCCACGCTCCAGGTGCGCCAGCAGGGCGCTGCGGTCATCCGTCGCCGTCTCAAGCGTCGCCAGCCAGTTCAGGTAATCCGGCTTACGCTTTCCGCGACGCGGGGGATTAAGCGTCACGACCCGCGCCCCGGCCAGGGTGACGCGGGCAGAAATATCGCGCAGCACCAGCCGATCGTTGTCGGCCAGCCACAGAGGGGTGTCAAAGACCAGCTCCGCCAGCGCCCCCTCCAGCAGCGAGACACGTCCCGTCACGTGGCTGGCGGCATGGTGAATATGCAGCGGCTGCCACTGCGCGAGCGGTACATCGCTCTGCAGGGAGACAATCACCCGCGTGGCCGGCTCCGGCGGCGTCCCGGCCAGCAGCCAGTCGCCGCGGTTCAGCTCAGCTTTTTCCGTATCACCCACCAGGTTCAGGGCAATACGCTGTCCGGCGTGCGCCTGTTCGACAGGCTGATTCTGCGCGTGCAACCCGCGAATACGTACCGGCTTGTTGACCCCGGTCAGCCACAGGCTGTCACCCACCCGCACCTCGCCAGACAGCGCCGTGCCGGTCACCACCAGCCCCGCCCCTTTCACGGTAAAGGCGCGGTCGATAGCCAGCCGAAAACGGTGATGGTCAGCATGGGCGCGCTCAGGGAGCTGTTGCAGATGATCGCGCAGGGCATCGATTCCCCGCCCTTCGGTGGCGACGGTGACAAACAGCGTGGCATCCGCGAAGCCATAATCGCGCAGGGTCGCCAGCACCTCCTCGCGCACCGCCTCCACCCGCTCCTCATCGACGCGATCGGCTTTGGTCAGCGCCACCGTCAGCTGCGGGTTGCCAGTCAGACTGAGGATCTGCAGATGCTCGCGCGTCTGCGCCATCACCCCGTCATCACAGGCCACCACCAGCAGGGCGTGATCGATACCGCCCACCCCCGCCAGCATGTTGGATAAAAACTTTTCGTGCCCCGGCACGTCAATAAACCCCAGCACCCGGCCATCCGGCTGCGGCCAGTAGGCATAACCCAGATCGATGGTCATGCCGCGCTTTTTCTCTTCCGGCAGTCGGTCGGCGTTGACGCCGGTGATCGCCTGCAACAACGTCGTTTTGCCATGGTCAACATGACCGGCAGTGGCAATAATCATTTCAACAACATCTCCAGAAACAGTGCTTCATCTTCCAGGCAACGTAAATCCAGCCACAGGCGCCCGTCCTTGATCCGTCCGAGCACCGGCACAGGCAGCGAGCGCCAGCGCAATGCCAGCGCGTCCAGCTGGCCGCCGCGCCCGTCACGCGGGGTAAAGGTCAGTGCCGCGCCGGGCAGACGATCCACCGGCAGCGACCCGCTGCCCGGCTGCGACAGGCAATCTTCCACCCGCACCTCGAAGTCAGGGTAGTGTGCAGCAATGTCTGTCAGCAGCCGCTCTCCCTGACGGTGAATGGAGGCGGCATCGCGGCTCAACAGGCGCAGCGTCGGCAGCCGTTCGGCCAGCGTCTCCGGATGAAGATAGAGGCGCAAGGTCGCCTCCAGCGCGGCGAGGGTCATTTTATCCGCCCGCAGGGCGCGTTTCAGTGGATGCTGTTGCAATCTGGCAATCAGCTCGCGCTTACCGACAATAATCCCCGCCTGCGGACCGCCTAACAGCTTATCCCCCGAGAAGCTCACCAGGCTGACACCGGCGGCAATCAGCGCCTGGGGCATCGGCTCTTTCGGCAGGCCATAGCGGCTGAGATCCACCAGCGAACCGCTGCCCAGATCGACGACCACCGGCACCTCATTCTCCTGCCCGATGCGCACCAGCTCGGCTTCGTCCACGGCATGAGTAAAGCCTTCGATGTGGTAGTTACTGGTATGCACCTTCATCAGCAGAGCGGTGTTTTCATTGATAGCTGCGGCGTAATCCCGGTCGTGGGTACGGTTGGTGGTGCCCACCTCGCGAAGCTGGCACCCGGCCTGGGTCATCACATCCGGGATGCGAAACGCGCCGCCAATCTCCACCAGCTCACCGCGGGAGACCACCACCTCTTTACCGCTTGCCGTCGCGGCCAGCATCAGCAGCACCGCCGCAGCATTGTTATTCACAATGCAGGCATCTTCCGCCCCGGTGAGCTGGCACAGCAGCGCCGCCAGCGCGCGGTCGCGGTGGCCGCGTCCGGCACCGTCGAGATCGTACTCCAGGGTCACTGGCACCTGCATCGCCTGGGTGACCGCGGCAACCGCCTCCTCTGCCAGCAGCGCGCGCCCCAGATTGGTATGCAGCACGGTGCCCGTCAGGTTGATGACCGGGCGCAGGCCCGTGGCGTCATCCTGCGCCAGCCGCTTTTCGGTCTCCTGGGCCCAGTCGTCGCACCACGCTGGCAGGCGGTTGTCGGCGCGGATCCCGGCGCGGGCTTCGTCCTGTAACAGACGCAAGGTCTCCACCGTTCGGCTGTGACCAAACCGGGCAATAATGGCAGTAAGACGGGCATCGCGAAGCAGACGATCGGTCGCGGGGAGTTGGCTGTAGAGAGCGTGCTGAGTAGTCATGAATATGCCTGACGGTTAGGTATTTTCCCCCCTCCCGACGGGAGAGGGAGTCAATGTCAGGAGCGATTGTACCGCGTCCGGCAAGGAAGTGTTATCGACGACATCAAGCCTTTGGCGGTTCGGTACGGGCGAAACTTTCACGCTGGAAGAGGGTTTCCGCCAGCTTAACCAGCAGCGGACGATCGACGCACCAGCCCGGTGAAACCCGGCGGAAATTGAGGTAGCCGATGGCGCAGGCGATGGCGATGGTCGCCAGATTGACGCTGTCGGTGGCAATTTTCCCGTCGCGGATCAGCTGCTCACAATGATCGAGACTGCGAGCGATTTTCTCGCGCTGGCGCAGCAGCTCGCTCTCGGATTGCTGCGCCGCCGGGCGGGCCTGTTCACGCACGGAGGCTAACGCCGCATCCATGATCCCATCCGCCAGCGCCTCGATTTGCCGGATAGCCAGCGCCGCTTTCGGTTCACGGGGGATCATCGCCGGGGCGATATCCAGCAGTTCGATATAGCTGGCAATGATGGGGGAATCGAACCAGTGTTCACCGTCATCGGTTACCAGCGCCGGGACTTTGCCCAGGGGATTGTACTGCGCGACACCGCTTTCAGCCTGATAGGGCTGTTCATTAACAAATTCAAAAGTGATGCCTTTCTCCAGCAGGAGAATGGAGATTTTACGTACAAAGGGACTGGTATAACTGCCGATGAGTTTCATTGCCTGCTCCTTATCCGCCAACAAAAGCATAAGTATGGCTCAGGCAAAGAAAAAAGGCAGGCGATGCATCGCGCATGCCTGCCTTTCAGGGGATTAATGGTCGAGATAGAGGTAGTGCATCCAGCTGGTCATACGCAACAGGACCTTACGCATCACGGAAACATGCGAGAAGTGATCGGAGTAAACCGCCACCTGGGCATAGATACCGTCAGGCAGAGCGTCCACGTCGGCGTTCGGCTCCAGTTCAATGGTGCCCAGCACGCCGTCGGTACCCGGCACTACCGTCAGGGACTGCAGCGAGCCCTGCGCCTGGTAAGAACCGCCCGGCACCACCGGCAGAATGCTGGTGAGCTTGCCAGAGAACACCTGGCCCGGCAGGGCGTTGAATACCACTTCAGCTTCATCGCCCGGTTTCAGACGCAGCAACGAGTTCTGGCGGAACTGCGCCACAATCTGCCGTTTCTGCTCAGGAATGAACACCATCACCGGACGCAGCGGCAGTGAAGCCGCATAGGTCCCCGGACGAATCAGCACCTGGGTGATGTAGCCGTTGCTCGGCGCCCGGATGATGGTCTGGTCCAGGTTGTAGGTGGCTTCGGCCAGCTGGGCGCGCAGAGAGGCGATTTGCGACTGTTCGCCGTTAGACATGCTTTCTAACTGGCTCTGGATCTGCACCTGTTCCGCCACCGACGCCTTCACCATGGCGTCCTGCGCCAGGTAGTTTTGCCGCGCGTTATCGATGTCGCTTTCAGAGAACGGATTCACCTTCGCCCGGCTGCCTTTCACATAACGCTGATAGTCTTTGAACAGACGGTCACGCTCGGCGGAGACGCGGGTGGTATTCGATTGTGCTTCCGTAAGCTGGGCTTTCAGAACATCAATATTGTGTGTCGCCGTCACCAGGTCGGCCTGGAGCCGATCGACGCGCGCTTTATACCTGCCCGGGTCGATTTTAAATAACACTTCGCCCTTTTTAATGAGCTGGTTATTTTTATCGGTCACTTCAGTTACTACCCCTGTAACCTGCGGCGTAATCGGAATTGAGATAACCGCTTTCTGCGCCGTAAATGTATAGGGGTGGTTATAGTTCATTAATAAAATAAGGCCGGCCACGATAAATACGCCGCCTAACGTTGCGGTCGCCAGCGTCCACTGGTTTACCGGGATACGGAATATTTTAAAGATGGCCCATGCAAACGCGACATAGGTCAATATGATCAACAGATCCATGATTATCGCTCCGGCGTATTCTTGTCAGCAACGGGCGGCACGGCGGCCAGTTTTTGTTCCAGCTCGGCTACGCGCTTCGCCAGCGCATCTACGTCGGGGCTACGGTCCGGGGGCTGAATGTGGTTCTGCATTCCCCAGCCGCGCTCTGGCTGGTAGAGCGTGGCCCAAATCCACAGAAATGGCCAGATGGCATGGAGCGTAAACAGGCTTATCCATCCCGCCGTATGGATCGCATCGGCATGAGGATGGTTGCGCTTTTTGGCCATATTATAAGGAATGTCATGGATAGCGATGATTCCATAGAAAAGAACCAGGAAAACAAAAATCAACACACCCAGCGCAAAATAGTTGAGAAACATATTTGCCTCGCTAAATAAATCAACAACTCATTTAAGTAATTAAATGGTAAGCAAGCATATTAATTCACTGGTAAGTACACGATCGTGATATTAATATTTCAGAGCCGGGGAGTATGGTTTTTCGTTATATCTCCATGCAAGTTTATAAGCGTGACAAAATATATCCTGAATAATAATAGACTTAAATTTACAATATGGATTACTTTAGCTTATAACTTTTTGCCACACCACATCACAGATATTTAATTTTGGCGATAAGTGTTGTTGACTTACATCCTGGCGCTGTTCGCCAAAGCAGAAGTTGTCTGCGATCACATCCAGAGAAATCCGCATAAAAATTTTTTGTGGTTTTGATCACACTCCAGAAACAAACTCGCGACTTGTAAATGTGATCTACTTCACATTTAAGGGGCTATATTGCCGCTTTCACGTCCATTGTATTTTTTTTACACATCAATTTTGTGATATTCATCACGCCACTCCTCACCACACCCCCCACATTTACGTGACTCAGATCACATAAATTTTGCCCATCTGGACAGTGAAACAATTAAGTGCCAGATTTCACGACATCAGAACAGTGCAGGCTACCTCTGCCACCGCATTCACAACAAACCTCGGGCCGAAGGCCTGCGTAAACAAAAAGAAGGGGTGTTTTATGTCATCCGATTTCAAGATCAAAGTTCAAAGCTTTGGTCGTTTCCTCAGCAACATGGTGATGCCAAATATCGGCGCGTTTATCGCGTGGGGTATCATCACCGCGTTATTTATTCCGACAGGATGGTTGCCTAACGAAACGCTGGCAAAACTTGTAGGCCCAATGATCACCTATCTGCTGCCGCTGCTCATCGGTTATACCGGTGGTCGTCTGGTAGGCGGTGACCGTGGCGGCGTGGTCGGTGCTATCACCACCATGGGTGTTATTGTCGGTGCGGATATGCCGATGTTCCTCGGCGCAATGATTGCCGGTCCACTGGGCGGCTGGGCAATTAAGAAATTTGACGTCTGGGTTGATGGCAAGATCAAATCCGGCTTCGAAATGCTGGTGAACAACTTCTCTGCCGGCATCATCGGTATGATCCTGGCGATTCTGGCGTTCCTCGGCATTGGCCCGGCAGTTGAAGTACTTTCCAAACTGCTGGCGGCGGGCGTTAACTTCATGGTTGCCCACGACATGCTGCCGCTGGCGTCCATCTTTGTTGAACCGGCGAAAATCCTGTTCCTTAACAACGCCATCAACCACGGTATCTTCTCACCGCTGGGTATTCAGCAGTCTCACGATCTCGGCAAGTCTATCTTCTTCCTGATTGAAGCGAACCCGGGTCCAGGTATGGGTATCCTGCTGGCGTACATCTTCTTCGGTCGTGGCAGTGCGAAACAGTCTGCGGGCGGTGCGGCAATCATCCACTTCCTGGGCGGTATCCACGAAATTTACTTCCCATACGTGCTGATGAACCCACGTCTGATCCTCGCCGTTATCCTCGGCGGTATGACCGGTGTGTTCACCCTGAGCGTGCTGGGCGGCGGTCTGGTTTCTCCGGCCTCTCCGGGTTCTATCCTGGCAGTACTGGCGATGACCCCGAAAGGTGCTTACTTCGCTAACCTCGCGGCAATCTTTGCAGCCATGGCGGTCTCCTTCATCGTGGCGTCTATCCTGCTGAAAACCAGCAAAGTGAAAGAAGAAGACGATATCGAAGCGGCAACCCGTCGTATGCAGGACATGAAAGCCCAGTCTAAAGGCGCAACGCCGCTGGCTGCGGGCGATGTCTCTAACGACCTGAGCCATGTTCGTAAAATCATCGTTGCCTGCGACGCCGGTATGGGCTCCAGCGCCATGGGTGCAGGCGTACTGCGTAAGAAAGTGGCGGATGCCGGTCTGTCTCAGATCTCCGTCACCAACAGCGCCATTAACAGCCTGCCGCCGGATGTTGACCTGCTCATCACCCACCGCGACCTGACCGAGCGTGCGATGCGCCAGGTACCGCAGGCGCAGCACATTTCGCTGACCAACTTCCTCGACAGCGGCCTGTATACCAGCCTGACCGAACGCCTGGTGGCGGCACAGCGTCACGAAGAAAACGAAGTGAAAGTGCGTACCAGCCTGCAGGACAGCTTCGATGAGAGCAATAGCCACCTGTTCCGTCTGGGTGCTGAGAACATCTTCCTTGGCCGTACCGCGAGCAATAAAGAAGAAGCGATTCGCTTTGCCGGTGAGCAGCTGGTGAAAGGCGGCTACGTTCAGCCAGAATATGTTGAAGCGATGCTGGAACGTGAAAAACTGACCCCGACCTACCTGGGCGAATCCATTGCGGTACCGCACGGTACGGTTGAAGCGAAAGATCGCGTTCTGAAAACCGGCGTGGTGTTCTGTCAGTACCCGGCAGGCGTGCGCTTCGGTGAAGAAGAAGATGACATCGCCCGTCTGGTAATTGGTATCGCGGCCCGTAACAACGAGCACATTCAGGTGATTACCAGCCTGACCAATGCCCTGGACGATGAGAGTGTTATCGAACGTCTGGCTAACACCACCAGCGTAGAAGAAGTTCTGGCGCTGCTGAACAAGTAAGTTAAGCAAACCTCCCTCTCCCCGTTGGGGAGAGGGCTAGGGTGAGGGGAAATTCGCGTGGTTCCTCACCCCAGCCCTCTCGGGTAAAAACATTGATGAAGGTTAATACTATGAAAGCATTACATTTTGGCGCAGGTAACATCGGTCGTGGCTTTATCGGCAAACTGCTTGCAGACGCGGGCATTACGCTGACATTCGCCGATGTCAATCAGACGGTACTTGATGCCCTGAATGCACGTCATAGCTATCAGGTGCATGTGGTTGGCGAAAACGAGCAGGTTGAAACCGTGACCGGCGTCAACGCGGTCAGCAGCATTGGCGACGACGTTATCGATCTGATTGCCGGGGTTGACCTGGTGACGACCGCCGTCGGTCCGGTGGTGCTGGAGCGCATCGCGCCAGCGGTGGCGAAAGGTCTGGCCAAACGTAAGGCCCAGGGTAACGACACCCCGCTGAACATCATCGCCTGTGAAAACATGGTGCGTGGCACCAGCCAGCTGAAAGGCCACGTGATGGCCGCGGTAGCCGATGAAGATAAAGCCTGGGTTGAAGAGCACGTTGGCTTTGTTGATTCCGCCGTAGACCGTATTGTGCCACCGTCCGCCTCTGCCACGCACGATCCGCTGGAAGTGACCGTCGAGACCTTCAGCGAATGGATTGTCGACAAAACCCAGTTTAAAGGCCCACTGCCTGACATTGCTGGCATGGAATTAACTGATAACCTGATGGCATTTGTCGAACGTAAGCTCTTCACGCTGAACACCGGGCATGCTATAACCGCCTACCTCGGTAAATTAGCCGGTCATCAGACCATTCGTGACGCCATTCTCGATGAGAAGGTCCGCGCCGTGGTAAAAGGTGCAATGGATGAGAGCGGCGCGGTATTGATTAAACGCTACGGTTTTGATGCCGATAAGCACGCGGCATACATTCAGAAAATCCTTGGTCGTTTTGAAAACCCGTATCTGAAAGATGACGTTGAGCGCGTTGGCCGTCAGCCGCTGCGCAAACTGAGTGCGGGCGATCGCCTGATTAAGCCGCTGCTCGGCACCCTGGAATATGGTCTGCCGCACGCCAACCTGGTCAAAGGCATTGCTGCCGCGATGCACTACCGCAGCGAAGAAGATCCGCAGGCGCAGGAACTGGCGCAGTTGATTGCTGAGAAAGGTCCACAGGCCGCGCTGGCGCAGGTATCCGGTCTGGATGCCAACAGCGACGTGGTCGTGGAGGCGGTGAACGACTATAACGCAACCAAATGATGCAGGAACTGGCGCAGGTCATCCTGCGCCCGGAAGATAGATTGTCAGATATGCAGGCAATAATGGAACAAACCCAGGCCTTTGAAAACCGTGTGCTGGAGCGTCTGAATGCTGGCAAAACCGTTCGAAGTTTCCTGATATCCGCCGTCGAGTTATTAACCGAGGCGGTGAATATCCTGGTACTTCAGGTGTTTCGCAAAGACGACTACGCAGTGAAATACGCAGTTGAACCGTTGCTCGACGGCGACGGCCCCTTGGGCGATTTATCCGTGCGTCTGAAACTGATCTATGGCCTGGGCGTCATCAGCCGTCACGAGTATGAAGATGCGGAACTGCTGATGGCGTTGCGCGAGGAGCTCAATCACGACGGCAACGACTATTCGTTTACCGACGACGAGATCCTCGGTCCGCTGGGCGAGCTGCATTGCGTTACCGCCCTGCCCCCGGCGCCGCATTTTGATACCAGCGATCCTGAGCTTTACGCCATGCAGAAACAGCGTTATCAGCAGATTGTTCGCTCCACCATGGTACTCTCCCTGACCGAGCTGATTTCCCGAATCAGCTTAAAAAAAGCGTTTCAGAAGTAAGCCTGCGCACATTCGTGTATCCTTTGTGGTAATTCCCCCTGTTTTTAGAGCCATTTGTTATGAAAGAAGTCGAAAAGAGTGAAATCAAACGTCTGAGCGATCGTCTGGATCTGATCCGCCACCAGCAGGCCAGCCTCTCTCTGGTTGATGCCGCAGAGAAGTACGCCGAGCTGGAAAAAGAGAAAGCGACGCTGGAAACTGAGATCGAACGTCTGCGCAGCGTGCACAGCCAGAAGCTGAGCAAAGAGGCGCAAAAGCTCACTAAGCTGCCGTTCCGCCGTGCGATCACCAAGAAAGAACAGGCAGATATGGGCAAGCTGAAGAAAAGCGTGCGCGGCCTGGTGGTTGTCCATCCGATGACCGAGCTGGGTCGTGAAATGGGTCTGAAAGAGATGACCGGTTTCAGTAAGACCGAATTCTGATTTTTTGCCGGGTGGCGCGATGCTGACCCGGCCTACCTTCTTCCCTCTCGACATTGGCCCTACCAATTCACTGAGCAACCCTTCCTTAGTTCACATTTCTATAATCTTTGCTCACAAACACATTGCCGACCAATAACATTTGGTTAACCATTTGTTGTCATTAACCCTACATCACACTATTGGCAGGACCACTTTTACACATAATGTGACGCAGAGATGAGCACAGACTCACC
>NZ_JBBCPK010000013.1:0-66113 GCF_037150775.1 Leclercia sp. M50 | reverse complement strand
GCCGGTTGCATCAATCCTGACTGGATTGAATCTCTGACCGCGACCTCCGAGCGCAGCCGTCGTCTCTCTCCACCAGCCTTCCGTTATCAGCTCACCGAGCTGGCGCGCAAAGCGGGCAAACGCGTTGTTCTGCCTGAAGGCGACGAACCACGTACCGTTAAAGCCGCGGCAATCTGTGCCGAGCGCGGTATCGCCACCTGTGTGCTGCTGGGTAATCCGGATGAGATCACCCGCGTCGCGGCGTCCCAGGGCGTTGAGCTGGGTGCGGGTATCGAAATCGTGGATCCGGAAGTGGTGCGCGAAAGCTATGTTGCCCGTCTGGTTGAGCTGCGTAAGAGCAAGGGTATGACCGAAGCCGTTGCCCGCGAACAGCTGGAAGACAACGTGGTTCTCGGTACCCTGATGCTGGAGCAGGACGAAGTTGATGGCCTGGTTTCCGGGGCTGTTCACACCACCGCGAACACCATTCGTCCGCCGCTGCAGCTGATCAAAACTGCGCCAGGTAGCTCTCTGGTTTCATCCGTGTTCTTCATGCTGCTGCCGGAACAGGTTTACGTTTACGGTGACTGTGCGATCAACCCGGATCCAACCGCTGAACAGCTGGCAGAGATTGCGATTCAGTCCGCTGACTCCGCGATTGCGTTCGGTATCGAGCCGCGCGTTGCGATGCTCTCCTACTCCACCGGTAACTCTGGTGCAGGTAGCGACGTAGAGAAAGTTCGTGAAGCCACCCGTCTGGCGCAGGAAAAACGCCCGGATCTGGTTATCGATGGCCCGCTGCAGTATGACGCCGCAGTTATGGCTGACGTTGCCAAATCTAAAGCGCCTAACTCGCCGGTTGCTGGTCGCGCTACCGTGTTCATCTTCCCGGATCTGAACACCGGTAACACCACTTACAAAGCGGTACAGCGTTCTGCCGACCTGATCTCCATCGGGCCGATGCTGCAGGGTATGCGCAAGCCAGTGAACGACCTGTCTCGTGGCGCGCTGGTAGACGATATCGTCTACACCATCGCCCTCACTGCGATCCAGGCTTCACAGCAGTAAGCTGCTGCCAAACGTAAAAAGGCGACCCCAGGGTCGCCTTTTTTATTATCACCGTTACGCTTCTTCTTGCTTAGCCGGTTCGTTGTTGGCATTGCGGCTCATCCACAGCGCCAGCGCTTTTAACGAATCAGGCGTGAAGTCATCGCAACGGGCGGTGATCTCCGTCGGGGTCATCCAGAAGACTTCGCTGACCTCTTCTTCCTGCAGCGCAAACGGGCCGTGGGAGACACAGCTGAAGAGGCCTCCCCAGACGCGGCAGTGGCTGTCTTCAAAGTAGAACTGACCGTGTTCGGCAAACGGCACACCGGCAATCCCCAGCTCCTCTTCCGCTTCACGGCGGGCGGAGTCAAGTAACAGCTCATCGGCCTGCACCACACCGCCGGCCGTTGCATCGAGCATGCCGGGCATGAAGTCTTTCGTTTCGGTACGGCGCTGCACCAGGATATTGCCCATACCATCATGCACCACGATATAGGTCGCGCGATGGCGAAGGCGCTGCGCGCGCATCTGCTCGCGGCTCGCCTGGGCGATGACTTCATTGTCTTCGCTGACTATATCTACCCACTCAGTACTTGCCAAATGACTCTGCTCCACCATCGGGAAACCTTCTCTTTATAGCGCTCTCACGGCGCGTTTACTGTTGAGGAGTAAGTTACGGATTAATCCTGGACTCTGCAATAACCTGGCTGTCATTCAGCGTCATAACGCACAAATGGCCCTCTTCCAGCATCCCATAGCTAGGTGGAAACCCGCCTTTAGGCAGGCTGACGGAGCCAGGATTGAAATGAATAATGTCGCCCTTCTTCCCGGCCACCGGAATATGAGTATGACCATAAACCAGGACATCGCCAGCATTCAGCGCGGGCAGATTATCGGGACCAAACAGATGGCCGTGGGTAACAAACAGGCGGCAGTGTGCCATCAGGATCTGCTGCCACGGGGCGGTGATGGGAAAGTGCAGTAACATCTGGTCGACTTCGCTGTCACAGTTGCCCCGCACGGCAATAATGCGCGAGGCAAAAGCATTAAGCCGCTCTGCAACCTCAGCGGGGGCATAGCCTTCGGGTAGCGGGTTGCGCGGGCCGTGATTCAGCACATCGCCGAGGATCACCAGCCATTGCGCCCCGCTCTGGTTAAACAGCGAAAGCACTTTTTCGGTCGCCGGTAGCGAGCCGTGAATGTCCGATGCAAACATCAGCTTCATCAGTGACTCCTTGTAGTGAAAAGCCGCTCCATCATACCTGAATCAGCAGGCCTTATCAGCCAGCCCGCTTCGCTGAAAGCGCCACATAACGCTGCACCGAGGCGCGCTGCCACTGGAAGCTGGCGTAATCCACCAGCTGTTGTGGTACGTCGTCACCATTGAGCACCAGGCGGTTGAGCATCAGCGCCAGATCGCTATCCGCAATGCACCATTCCCCGAATAAATTCTGATTGCCGTGGGCCAGAAGCGAGGTGGCGGTATCAATCAGCTGGCTTGCCGTGCGCTGGGCAGTTTCGCTCAGGGCCGGTTTTTTCACCCCGGCAAATACCACGTCGGTAGAACGTTCTTCACGGATGGGCATCAGATCGCTGCGCAGCCACGCCTGTATCTGACGCGCGCGGGCGCGTTTTTGCAGATCGAGCGGATAGATCCGCTCCCATGCCGGCGGCGCAAAACGCTCTTCCAGATATTCGGTAATCGCGGAGGATTCGCTGAGTTCAAACCCGTCCACTTCCAGGAGCGGCACGCGACGGGTCAGCCCATAGCCCCGCCACTGCGGCTGACGGTTCTCCCCCCGGCTGAGGTCGATGGTTTTCAGGGCAAAGGGCAATCCCTTTTCGGCCAGCGCGACGTACACGCTCATCACATAGGGTGAAAAATAGTCGGCATCTGACCACAGGGTAATCGCAGGTTGGCTCATAACGTCCTCATAAGGCTTCGCGTGATGGGTAGATATCCAAAATATAACCTCCTGCCCCGGCTGTCACTTGATGAAAACTCACGATTTATCATCACCACCTATACTCGATCTATGCAGAAAAAAGCGCTATGACAGGAGTTGCGATGATTGACCTTTACTACGCCCCGACGCCCAACGGGCATAAGATCACTCTTTTTCTGGAAGAGGCCCAGCTGGACTACCGCATCCTGCCGGTCAATATCAGCAAAGGCGAACAGTTCCGCCCCGAGTTTCTCGCCATTTCCCCCAACAATAAAATTCCGGCGATTGTCGATCGCGATCCGGAGGATGGCGGTACCCCGCTGAGCCTGTTTGAGTCCGGCGAAATATTGCTCTATCTGGCAGAGAAAACCGGCAAGCTACTGAGCGGGGAATTACGCGAACGCCACGTCACGCTGCAGTGGCTCTTCTGGCAGGTTGGCGGCCTGGGGCCGATGATTGGTCAGAACTACCACTTTAACCATGCTGCGCCACAGCCTATCGCCTATGCCATCGAACGTTTCCAGGTCGAAACGCAGCGGCTCTATAACGTATTGAACAAGCGGCTGGAAAAATCGCCGTGGCTGGGAGGCGAACACTACAGTATCGCGGATATCGCCTGCTGGCCGTGGGTCAACACCCATGAAAACCATCTTGTCGACCTGGCATCATGGCCTGCGGTAAACAACTGGTTTGAACGTATCCGCACCCGCCCGGCAACCGAGCGTGCAATGCAAAAAGCGCAGCAGATATAAACGCTTTCCTCATGTATTATGGTGTCGATAATGACACGGAGGAAGCCTGCAATGTCCCAGCAAGACGCAATTATTCGTATTAAAAATTTACGCCTGCGCACCTTTATTGGAATCAAAGAGGAGGAGCGTGCTAATCGCCAGGATATCGTTATTAACGTGACGATCCACTATCCGGCAGACAAAGCCCGCGCCAGTGAAGACATTAATGATGCGCTGAACTATCGCACCATTACCAAAAGCATCATTCATCTGGTGGAGAATAACCGTTTCTCTTTGCTGGAAAAATTAACTCAGGATGTGCTGGATATCGCACGCGAACATCACTGGGTCACCTATGCTGAAGTCGAGATCGATAAACTTCACGCGCTGCGCTACGCCGACTCCGTCTCGATGACGTTAAGCTGGCAACGCTAAGCGCAACCCTGGAGGTGGTATGAAGATCCTGGTAACCGGCGGCACCGGCCTGATTGGCCGGCATTTAATCCCACGTTTGCAGGTATTGGGCCATGAGCTGACGGTGGTCACGCGTAGCCCTGAGAAGGCGCGCCAGCTACTCGGCTCCGGCATCGATATCTGGAAAGGGCTGACGGAGCACCAGGATCTCAACGGCTTTGATGCCGTCATCAATCTTGCAGGCGAGCCCATCGCCGACAAGCGCTGGACAAAAGAGCATAAACAGCGTCTGTGTAACAGTCGCTGGAACATCACCCAGCGGCTGGTCGATATGGTTAAGGCCAGCGACACGCCGCCGTCGGTGTTTATCTCCGGTTCAGCTTCAGGTTATTACGGCGATTTAGGCGAGGTGGTGGTGACCGAAGAGGAGCCGCCGCACAATGAATTTACCCATAAGCTGTGCGCCCGCTGGGAGCAGATTGCCTGCGGTGCCCAGAGCGAAAAGACCCGCGTATGCCTGTTGCGCACCGGCGTGGTGCTGGCCCCCAAAGGCGGGATTCTGGGCAAAATGCTGCCGGTATTTAAGCTGGGTCTTGGCGGCCCGGTCGGTAACGGGCGTCAGTACCTGGCGTGGATCCATATCGACGATATGGTCAACGGCATTCTCTGGCTGCTGGATAACGATCTTCGCGGCCCGTTCAATATGGTCTCCCCCTACCCGGTGCGTAACGAGCAGTTTGCCCATGCCCTGGGCCATGCGGTGCATCGCCCTGCCGTAGTTCGCGCGCCCGCCACCGCTATCCGCCTGCTGATGGGGGAATCCTCCGTGCTGGTGCTGGGCGGCCAGCGCGCGCTGCCGAAGCGCCTGGAAGCCTCCGGCTTTGCTTTCAGGTGGTATGACTTAGAAGAGGCCCTGGGAGATGTGGTAGGTTAAATTTACCTTGTCAGATGTTAATTTGTTATCTTCGCTCCCTGTTCAAGGCGCTTTGATGGCAACCATTACCACTCCCCGGCTGACGCTCTCCCCTTTTGAGCCCGCCGACTGGCCTTTTTTCCACAGGCTGCGTGAAGCGCCGGAGATCATGCGCTATATGGCCGCGATCGCCCCGGAAAAAGAGATCCGACGCCTGTTTGCCGCCCGTCTTACCGCCCCGCACATCTTTGTGATCCGCGTCCATGATGATGCCACCCCGCTCGGGGATATTGGCCTGCAAATCAGCTCCCACTACCCTGAAGAGGCCGATATTGGTTACACCGTGATTGCCGCCGCCCAGGGCCAGGGAATAGCCAGCGAGGCGCTGCGTGCCGTGTGTGAATATGCGTTTATCCGGGTGGGCGTAAAAGCGATTAACGCATATGTGCTGGCGGACAACGGCGGGTCAGTGCGGGTGTTAGAGAAAGCGGGTTTCATGCGCACCCAGGTACTTGAGCAGGCATATGAGATTAACGGCGTGCGGTATGACGACTGGGTGTACCGTTTAGAGAATGGTGCCGCCCGGCCTACGGTTTTGTAGGCCCGGTAAGCGTAGCGCCACCGGGCAACAAACTACTTCAACGATCCCTTAAGGAACTGCTGCAGACGCGGGCTCTTCGGGTTGGCCAGCACCTCATCCGGATGCCCCTGCTCTTCGATTACGCCCTGGTGGAGGAAAATCACGTGGTTGGAGACGTTACGGGCAAAGCCCATCTCGTGGGTCACCACCACCATGGTTTTCCCCTCTTCGGCCAGCTGCTGCATGATGCGCAGCACTTCCCCCACCAGCTCGGGATCGAGCGCGGAGGTAGGTTCGTCAAAGAGCAACACTTCCGGCTCCATCGCCAGCGCACGGGCGATAGAGACACGCTGCTGCTGACCGCCGGAGAGATGCACCGGGTATTTCATCTGCTGGCGTTCGTCGATACCCACTTTCGCCAGGTATTTCTCCGCCCGGGTACGGGCTTCCTGCTTGCTTAAGCCCAGCACCTGCACCGGCGCTTCCATGACGTTCTCCAGCACCGTCATGTGGCTCCAAAGGTTGAAATGCTGGAATACCATCGTCAGACGAGTACGCAGCAGACGAAGCTGGTGTTTATCCGCCACCTTCAGCTGACCGTCTTTGTCCTGCACCAGATTGATGTTCTCACCGCTGACCACAATCGAGCCGGCACTCGGCTTTTCAAGAAAGTTAATGCAGCGCAGGAAGGTACTTTTACCCGACCCTGAGGAGCCGATAATACTGATCACATCGCCCGCATTCGCCTGCAGCGACACCCCTTTCAGCACTTCATGTTCGCCGTAGCGTTTGTGCAAATCGATAACGTTTAATTTGTTCTCAGCCATCTTCATTCTCAGTGCGTCGAAGGTTTGACATGCTGCAACCAGCGTTTTTCCGCTTTGCGGAACAGGCTAATCAGGACATAAGAGATGATTAAATAGAGCACTGCCGCGATCCCGAAGGCGGTAAAGGGCTGATAGGTCGCCGAGTTAATATCACGGGCAATCTTCAGCAGATCCGGCACGGTAGCGGTAAAGGCCAGCGCGGTGGAGTGCAGCATTAAAATCACTTCGTTGCTGTAGGCAGGCAGCGCAATACGCAGCGCCGACGGCAGAATAATGCAGCGATAGAGCTTCACCGAAGAGAAGCCATACGCCCGCGCCGCCTCAATTTCACCGTGCGGCACGGAGCGGATCGCGCCGGCAAAGATCTCGGTGGTGTAGGCGCAGGTGTTGAGCGTTAACGCCAGCACGGTACAGTTCAGCCCGCTACGGAAGAACGCGTTCAGCATCTCGGTGCCTTTGACGATTTCCAGCGTGTACATCCCGGAGTAGAAGACCAGCAGCTGCACATAGAGCGGCGTACCGCGGAACACGTAGGTAAACAGCCAGATGGGGAAGCGAATATATTTGTTGCTGGAGACGCGGCCAATGGCGAGGAAAATCGCCAGGATCCCGCCCATTACCACAGAAGAAATCAGCAGCCAGAGGGTGATCGCCACACCGGTAAAACGGTATCCGTCGGTCCACAGCAGGGATTTCCAGTATTCCTGAATAATTTCGATCACAGGTCAGCCCTCTTCACACCCACGGAATAGCGCCGTTCGAGCAGGAGCAGCACGCCATTGGAGACGGTGGTAAACACCAGATAAATCACCCCGCAGACAATCGCGAAGTAGAACGGCTCCCAGGTGCTTTTGCCTGCCAGCTGCGTGGCTTTTACCACATCTTCCAGCCCCAGTAAGGAGACCAGCGCCGTTGCTTTGAGGATAACCTGCCAGTTGTTACCAATTCCCGGCAGCGCAAAGCGCATCATGGCCGGAAACATAATGCGGCGAAACGTCTGTGAGGAGGTAAACCCGAAGGCCGTAGCCGCTTCGATATGCCCTTTCGGCACCGCGAGATAGGCCCCGCGGAAGGTTTCGGTAAAATAGGCGCCATAGATAAAGCCCAGGGTGATGATACCGGCCACCATCGGATCGATATCAATCTGCGCCATACCGATGGCATCCGTAATGCCGTTAAGGGCGATTTGCAGACCGTAGAAGATCAGCAGCATCAGCACCAGGTCAGGCACCCCGCGTATCAGGGTGGTATAGCCCTCAAACAGCAGCGCCATCGCCCGATTCGCAGAGAGCTTCGCGCCCGCGCCTGCAAGGCCTATCAACACGGCCAGCACCACTGAACTGAGAGCCAGTTCAAGGGTGACCAATGCGCCTTGTAAAATTACGCCAGAAAATCCGTACAGCATACCGCCTGCCCTGTCGTGAGTGGTGTAGCCGTGTCTTTTCCCCTCCCTGGACGGAAGGGGCCGCACGTTATTAAGTGGAGGGATTAACCACCGTAGACATCAAAGTCGAAGTATTTCTTCGCCAGTTTTTCGTAAGTGCCGTCGGCGCGCATTTCAGCAAAGGCTTTGTTCAGCGCTTCACGCAGTTCGTTATCCTCTTTACGCAGACCCATACCGGTGCCCACGCCGAAGAGTTTCTCATCCTTGATGGACGGACCGCCAAACTTGTAATCTTTACCAACTGGCTGTTTCAGGAAGCCTTCGCTGGCTGCCACTTCATCCTGGAAGGCGGCGTCAATACGGCCCGCAGTCAGGTCAGCGTAGATATTCTCCTGGCCCTGGTAAGAGACGATTTCAATTCCTTTCGGTGCCCAGTGCTCGTTGCCGAAGGTCTCCTGTGTGGTGCCCTGCAACACGCCCACACGTTTACCTTTCAGGGATTCAAGGGTTGGCTGAATATCGGAAGATTTCGCTACCACCAGACGCGAGTCCGCTGCATAAAGCTTGTCGGTGAAGGCAATCTCCTGCTGGCGTTTTTCGGTGATAGAGAGGGAAGACATAATGGCGTCAATTTTTTTCGCTTTCAGCGAAGGGATCAGCGCATCCAGTGGGTTTTCAACGAAGGTACACTCTGTTTTGATACGTTTGCACAGCTCTTTAGCCAAATCGATATCAAAACCTACCAGTTCACCCTGCGCATTCTTCGATTCGAAGGGGGCATAAGTCGGGTCAGTACCAATACGAACTTTTTGCGGAATTGCTGCAAATGCCGCGGTAGCGCTGGAAAAGGCCAGAGCCAGAGAAAGTGACAAAACCAGTTTTTTCATATCTATCCTCAACAGACTGTCTTCTTACGGGATTTTAACGCCGACGGGGCGCCTTTAATGTGCCACTAATCGCCGCGGCAAGGCAAAAGATTATGCCCGGCAAGCGCGAAAAAGTGCATTGCGAGTGCTTAACTATTCACTTTATAACCAACACAGCGCACGATTTGCACCATCCTGGTTCGCAAAGGCCATTGTCGCACCATAACGGGGAGCCATTATGGTGCGCACCCGTCAGTTCCGGTTAGTCGCCGTAAACATTGAAGTCGAAGTATTTCTTCGCCAGTTTGTCGTAGGTACCGTCTTTACGCAGTTCAGTGAAAGCTTTGTCAAAGGCCGCCTTCAGCTCGGCATCGTCTTTACGCAGGCCGATCCCGGTGCCGTCGCCGAAATATTTTTTGTCTTTGACTGACGGGCCAGCAAAGGCAAACTCTTTGCCCGCCGGTTGTTTCAGGAAGCCTTCGCTCGCGGCGACTTCATCCTGGAAAGCCGCATCCAGACGCCCTGCCGCCAGATCGGAATAGATCAGATCCTGGTTCTGGTACGCCACTACATCCACGCCCTTCTCACGCCAGTTGGCGTTCGCATAGCCTTCCTGCGTTGAGCCCTGCAGAACGCCTACATGCTTGCCTTTCAGCGAGTCAATGGTTGGCTGGATTGGGGAGCCTTTCGCCGCAATCAGACGTGAATCCGCCGCGTAAAGTTTCTCAGAGAAGGCGATCTCCTGCTGACGCTTTTCGGTAATCGAGAGCGAGGAGATGATCGCGTCAATCTTCTTGGCTTTCAGAGACGGGATCAGCGCGTCGAAGTCGCTGCCCACCCAGGTACATTTCACGGACATGCGTTTGCACATCTCATTTCCCAGGTCGATATCAAACCCAACGAAATCCCCCTTCGCATCTTTCGATGAGAACGGGGCATAGGTTGCGTCTGTACCGATACGTACGTTCTGTGGGAGCGCCGCAAAGCTGCTTGCCGCAGCGCTTAATCCCACCAGCAAAGACAGAGCCAGAACCGTCTTCTTCATACATTACCCTCAAGTGTCGTGATTTTCTTATGTAATAGATTGTGTTGTGTGTTGTTGCAGGCAATCTCTTGCAGGTCTTATGCCATATTGCAGATAACGCAAAATTACGGCGTTAAATATGTTAATGAAAGGTTGCAGGATTGCCTTAATGGTGAAAGATAGCAGGTCTGCCAAACGAACCGCAGTGCCTGGAAAGGAAAAAAGGAATTAAATGTTGAGGATATGATCGCTGTTGCAGAATTGCCCTGAAACAGGGCACGTTGCGGTGAAATGCACTCTGGCAGAACAGCCTTACCGTCAGGCGCCCTGCCAGCGGGTAAAGAGATCGTCCGGCAGGTCAATGTCGAACTGATCGAGCACCCGGTTTACGGTCTGATTAATCACATCATCCAGGCTTTGCGGACGGTGATAAAACGCCGGCACCGGCGGCATGATCACCGCCCCCAGTTCAGCGGCCTGGGTCATCAGGCGCAGATGGCCCAGATGCAGCGGGGTTTCGCGCACGCACAATACCAGCGGGCGACGCTCTTTTAATATCACATCGGCCGCACGGGTCACCAGCGTATCGGTATAACTGTTGACGATGCCAGAGAGAGTTTTGATGGAACAGGGCAGGATCACCATGCCCGCCGTTTTAAACGACCCGGAGGAGATGCTGGCGGCGATATCGCGCGCGTCATGCACCACATCGGCCAGCGCCTGAACGTCACGCAGGGAGTAATCGGTTTCGAGAGAGAGGGTCTGACGCGCAGCCTGGCTCATCACCAGATGCGTTTCAACCTCGGCGACGTCGCGCAATACCTGCAACAAACGGACACCGTAAATCGCGCCGCTGGCCCCTGAGATCCCTACAATTAATCGTTTCATGATGTTCGCCCTTGCTGTTACAGGGCTGACTGTGCAGGATTTTGGCGGGAGTTGCAAGCGAGGGCAGATGCCCTCGCCTGCGATAGTGCTTAACCTTCGTTATGCATCTCTAAACTTTCGAGATCGTTCGCCAGCTGGACGGCTTTCGCGTCGTCGTTGCGAAGTGAATCGAGGTAGTCCAGGTAGCCCTGATCCACATCTTTGGTGACGTAGATACCGTTAAACACCGAGCACTCGAACTGCTGAATATCCGGGTTCTCGGCGCGCACCGCGTCGATCAGATCGTTCAGATCCTGGAAAATCAGTCCGTCGGCGCCGATGATCTGGCGGATCTCATCCACTTCACGACCGTGGGCAATCAGCTCGTTGGCGGTAGGCATATCGATGCCATACACGTTCGGGAAGCGAATTTCCGGTGCCGCAGAGGCCAGATAGACCTTCTTCGCACCCGCTTCACGGGCCATCTCGATAATCTGCTCAGAGGTGGTGCCGCGCACGATGGAGTCATCCACCAGCAGCACGTTCTTATCGCGGAACTCGGCGCGGTTGGCATTCAGCTTGCGGCGCACCGATTTACGGCGCAGCTGCTGGCCCGGCATGATAAAGGTGCGGCCAACGTAGCGGTTCTTCACGAATCCCTGGCGGTAAGGTTTACCCAGAATACGCGCCATCTCCAGGGCGATATCGCAGGAGGTTTCCGGGATAGGGATCACCACGTCGATATCCAGGTCTTCCCACTCGCGGGCAATCTTCTCGCCGAGCTTGGTTCCCATATTCACACGGGCGCTGTAGACGGAGATCTTGTCGATGAAGGAGTCCGGACGGGCGAAGTAGACATATTCGAACAGGCACGGATTGCTGACCGGATTCTCTGCGCACTGACGGGTAAACAGCTGGCCTTTCTCGGTGATATAGACCGCTTCGCCAGGGGCGACGTCACGCAGGAACTCAAAGCCCAGGGTATCCAGGGCCACGCTTTCGGAGGCTACCATATACTCGGTGCGGCCATCGCCAATATCGCGCTTGCCCAGCACCAGGGGGCGGATGCCGTTAGGATCGCGGAAGGCGACCATACCGTGGCCGATAATCATCGCGACGCAGGCATAAGCGCCACGGATCAGGCGGTTAGTGGCGGCTACCGCGGCAAAAATGTTGTCAGCTTCCAGCGGATAGTGGCGGAAGTTATCCAGCTCGCTGGCAAAGACGTTGAGCAGGATTTCAGAGTCAGAAGTGGTGTTAATGTGACGACGCTTCTCTTCAAACAGCTTCTTACGCAGCTCGTGAGCATTGGTCAGGTTGCCGTTGTGGGCAAGCGTGATGCCATACGGCGAGTTAACGTAGAACGGCTGAGCTTCAGAGGCGCTGGAACTGCCAGCAGTCGGGTAACGAACGTGACCAATACCCATGTTGCCTTGAAGACGCTGCATATGGCGGGCTTCGAACACATCGTTTACCAGGCCGTTGGCCTTACGTAAACGGAAGCAGTTGTGTGCATCAATGGTGATGATACCCGCAGCATCCTGCCCACGGTGCTGAAGCACCGATAATGCGTCATAAATAGACTGGTTTACCGGCATGAAACCGGCGATACCGACAATACCGCACATTCGTCATTTCCTCGTTAAGCCACATCTCAGGGTTTATGCCCTGGGCAAAAAACTCGACGAGCTTTGCAGATAGTCAAAGAACCATCTGATGATGAAGCTGAACTGCGGGATAAGCTGCGATTTCTGCCAGTCTTCACTTTTTGAGAACCCGGTAAAGGTATCAAGGAAGAACAGTATCGCGGCAACAATCAGCGCGCCTCGCAACGCCCCGAAACAGATCCCCAGCACCCTGTCCGTTCCTGACAACCCGGTTTTCTCGACCAGCTGGCCAATCACGTAGTTAACAATGGCGCCGACAATCAGCGTCGCGATAAACAGCACCGCGATGGCAATCCCATTTCGAACCAGTTCATCTTCAAAGCCCGTGAACCAGACAGACAGGTAAGTGTAGTAATGACTGGCAACAAAGAAGGCACAGCCCCAGGTTACCAGCGATAACGCTTCACGAACAAAGCCACGGATCAGGCTAACCAGACAGGAAAAACCTATCACCGCAATGATGGCGTAATCAATCCAGACCATATGTGTCCCACGATCAAACGCCCTGTCATCCAGTTCGGGGCGAATTCTAACAGAAAAAGAAAACGTTTGCGTAGGGATTTCCTTCCCGCGCGTAAATAAAAAAAGCGCTGAAAAAATATTCAGCGCCCCAGGCGGGTTACCTTCTCAGGCAATCTGCTGCGCCTGTTTTTGCCTTATCCCGTAAATGAGAGAAACCCTCAGTTCACGCTGTAGTTCATCACCACGCCGCTCAAACCAGAGAGTTTATTCAGCTCTCCAAGCGATCCCTTCAGCTTGTCTCTCGACGCATCCGGCCCTACGAGAATACGGGTGATTTTACCCTGTACCGGTGTGGTAGGTGAAGTGTAAACGCGATACCCCGCACCACGGAGTTTAGCCACCACCTCGTTGACCTTATCGGCGTTTTTCAGGGCGCCGAGCTGCACAACGTAGGCTTTACCGGTCGGGGCCGGTTTCTCTTCTGCCGCCGGTTTGGCCGGTGGGGTTTCTGTCGCCGCCGCCAGCTGCTGGCTGGTGTTATCGCGCTGCGGTTTCGGCTGCGGCTTCTCAACCGGTTTCGGTTTTTGCACCGGTTTCGGCGCGTACTGCTCAACCGGCGCCGGAACGGGATCCAGCTCGTTGTTGTTTCCGGCTGCCAGACGCGCCGGATCTAACGATGGCGCCGCGGCATCGCCCGCGCGCACCTCTTCAGCCGCCCCTTCTGGTGGCTGTGCAGGCAGAGCCTGTGTTGCCGGGAGCATGTCCGGCTCATCCCGATCGCCCGGTTTCGGCACCAGCGGGATCGCCGCAAACTCATCCTGATAATGTTTTTTCTGTCCATCAAGCAGCCCGGGGAGAATAATCACCCCCAGCGCCACCAGCACAATGGTGCCTGCTAAACGGTTCTGAAACTTACTTGCCACCGGTTCTCCCCGCATCCATTACGTCCATGACATGTGCCACCGTGTGGAACGAACCACACACCAGCACGGTATCTTCTGGTCTGGCATCGGCCATCGCCGCCCGCCAGGCCTGCGCCACGCTATCAAAGCGCTGCCCAGCACCAATATGCGCCATCAGCTGTTCGGCAGTCGCCCCGCGCGGGCCTTCCAGAGGGGCACAATACCAGCTATCGACCACACTCTCCATGCAGGCCAGCGTGCCGCCAATATCTTTATCATGAAGCATACCGATAACCGCCAGCACGCGCCCGGTTTTTGGCAATGATTTGAGACGTCCTGCGAGATACGCCGCGGCATGGGGGTTATGCGCCACATCCAGAATCAGACGCGGTGATTCGCTGACTATCTGGAAACGCCCCGGCAGAATCGCATGCTGAATGCCGTCGCGCATCGCCTGCTCCTCTACCGCCAGACCACTGGCGCGCAGTGCGGCCAGCGCCGTCGCGGCATTCGGCTGCGGTACCTGGGGCAGCGGCAGGTTATCCAGCGCGCCCGCCGCGTCTTCAAAGCGCCAGCCGCTTTCCGTCACGCTGTAGCGCCAGTCGACGTCACGGCGCTGCAACAGCGCCCCTTTCTCCTGCGCCACATCAGCAATAGTGTGCGGCATATCGGGTTCGCCGACGATAGCCGGTTTGCCCGGGCGGAAAATACCGGCTTTTTCACGGCCAATGCTCTCGCGATCGGGCCCCAGCCAGTCAGTATGATCCAGCGCGATGCTGGTGATTACCGCCACATCCGGGTCGACAATATTAGTGGCATCCAGACGCCCGCCTAACCCGACCTCAAGGATCACCACGTCCAGCTGCGCCTGCTTAAAGAGCCACAGCGCCGACAGGGTGCCATATTCAAAATAGGTCAGCGAAATATCGCCGCGCGCGGCTTCGATCTCCGCAAACGAGGCGGTGTGCGCGGATTCAGCCAGCTCCGCATTCTGTACCCGCACGCGCTCGGTATAGCGCACCAGATGAGGTGAGCTGTAGACCCCTACTTTGTAGCCTGCCGCCATCAGCATCGCTTCCAGGGTGCGGCAGGTGGTGCCTTTGCCGTTGGTACCCGCCACGGTGAAGACAAAGGGAGCCGGTTTCAGAACATCAAGGCGCGCCGCGACCTGGCTGACGCGCTCAAGTCCCATGTCGATGGCTTTACTGTGCAGGTTTTCCAGATAAGAAAGCCACGCGGCCAGAGGCGACGTGGCTTGGGGAAGAGTAATATTATCCATGTTGCGCGCTTTTCAGTTACGGTTAGAAAGCAAAAGGGCAGCGCCACTGGCCCTGCCCTTTTCAGTTATCAGGCCTCGGGTTCCTGATCCGGTACCACCACGCCTTCGCGCGGCTCATCCGGGCTCGGCGACGGCAGATTCATCAGCTTCGCCAGAATGCTGGCCAGTTTCAGGCGCATTTCCGGACGGCGAACGATCATGTCGATAGCGCCTTTCTCGATAAGGAACTCACTGCGCTGGAAGCCCGGCGGCAGCTTTTCACGTACCGTTTGTTCAATAACGCGCGGGCCGGCAAAGCCGATCAGCGCTTTCGGTTCAGCGATGTTCAGATCGCCCAGCATCGCAAAACTTGCCGATACGCCGCCCATGGTTGGGTCGGTCAGCACGGAGATGTACGGCAGACCGCGCTCCTGCATTTTCGCCAGCGCTGCGGAGGTTTTTGCCATCTGCATCAGCGACATCAGCGCTTCCTGCATACGGGCACCACCGGAGGCGGAGAAGCAGATCAGCGGACAGTTGTCTTCCAGCGCCTGCTCAACGGCACGCACGAAGCGCGCGCCTACCACGGAGCCCATTGAGCCGCCCATAAAGGAGAACTCAAACGCCGCCGCGACAACCGGCATCTCGTGCAGGGTGCCTTTCATCACCACCAGGGCATCTTTCTCGCCGGTCTCTTTTTGCGCAGAGGCCAGACGGTCTTTGTATTTCTTGGAGTCACGGAACTTCAGCACATCTTTCGGCTCAAGCTCGCTACCCAGTTCAACCAGAGAACCTTCATCCAGCAGGCTATGCAGGCGGTTACGCGCCGACATACGCATGTGGTGATCGCACTTCGGACAAACTTCGAGATTACGCTCCAGTTCGGCGCGGTACAGGACCTGGCCACAGCTGTCACATTTAGTCCACACCCCTTCAGGAATACTCGCTTTGCGGGTTGGGGTGATATTGCTTTTAATTCGTTCAATCCAGCTCATTGATAACCTTTCTGCCTGAACCAGGTTTGCTGCAAGGGGCGCATAATGCCATTTTTGCCCCCGGCAGACCATGAATGTTGCACATTAAAACATAACAGCCCGAAACTTTGGATAAAAAAGTGGTCGAACCGCAATCGTGCCTTTATTTTACTTGTTTTGCCGCCGCGCGACGGTGACGAATCACTTCGATAACGCCCGGCAGAATGGAAACCACAATAATCCCTACGATCAGCAACTTAAGGTTTTCCTGGATCATAGGAATGGTCCCGAAGAAATAGCCCGCGTAGGTAAAGCTCAGCACCCACAGCAGCGCACCGGTGACGTTATAGAGCGCGAACTGACGGTACGACATATGACCCATACCCGCAACAAACGGGGCAAAGGTTCTGACGATGGGCACAAAGCGCGCGAGAATGATGGTCTTACCGCCGTGTTTCTCATAAAACGCATGGGTTTTATCGAGATAGCTGCGACGGAAAATCTTCGAGTCCGGGTTACTAAATAACCGCTCGCCGAACAGCCGCCCTATAGTGTAGTTCACCGCATCGCCAAGGATGGCGGCAATCAGCATTAACACCACCATCAGGTGAACGTTAAGATCGTTGGTCTCCAGCGACGCCAGCGCGCCCGCCACGAACAGCAGTGAATCGCCCGGTAAGAAGGGCGTCACCACCAGCCCGGTTTCGCAAAACAGGATCAGGAACAGAATGGCATACACCCAGACGCCATAATCAGCGACCAGCTCTGCCAGGTGAACATCGATATGCAGAATGAAATCGATCAGAAAGCGAATTAAATCCATATTGTCTAAACCTTTATTGCCACGGCTATCAGTCCGCTAAGAACAGCGGGCCCATTGGCGGTTTTGGAAGGTCAAACCGATCCGGGTAATCGACCGAGACCAGATAGAGCCCTTCCGCTTTCGCCGTTGCTGCCGCCAGCGTTCTGTCCTTCGCCGCCAGCAACTCTGCAATCCAGCTCTCCGGCTGGTGTCCGGCGCCTACTTCCATCAGGCTGCCTGTAATATTCCTGACCATATGATGAACAAAGGCATTCGCTTTGATATCCACCACCACATACGCGCCATGCCGACTGACGTTAATGTGCATCACGTTGCGCCACGGCGTGCGAGACTGGCACTGCACAGCACGGAACGAGGTGAAGTCGTTTTCGCCAATCAATGCCTGCGCCGCGCGGTGCATGCGATCGGCATCCAGCGGCTCGTAAAAATGCGTGACGCCCCGGCCTCACACCGCCGCACTAAGACGCTGGTTATAGATGATATAGCGGTAGCGGCGCGCGGTGGCGCTGAACCGCGCATGAAAATCATCCGGCACATTTTTGACCCAACGTACCGCGATGTCACCAGGCAAATTCGCATTTACCCCCAGCGTCCAGGCCGCGTCTTTACGCACTGCGGTGGTTTCAAAATGCACCACCTGACCCGTACCATGGACACCGGCGTCGGTACGCCCCGCGCACAGGACATTGATGGGCTCATTCGCCACCTGAGAGAGCGCTTTTTCCAGCTTTTCCTGGACGCTGCGCACCTCATTCTGACGCTGCCAGCCATAATATTTACTGCCATCGTACTCAATGCCGAGGGCAATCTTATGAACGGGCTTTTGCTCCACTTCAGACATCAGTAGAGATACTCCTGCACCAGTTTTTCAGCGATTTTCACCGCCATCAGCGCGCCGCCGAAACGCACGTTATCGGCGACCGACCAGAACTGGATCTGCTCCGGCATACCGTAATCGTTACGTACACAGCCAATGGAGAGACGCGCGTTGCCCGTTGCGTCGCCCACCTGGGTCGGGAACTCGCGCTCTTCAGACAGCTCAATATCTTCGCCGCGGCCAAAGGCATCGCGCGCCTCTTCCGCAGCCAGCGGACGCATGGCTTCAAAGCTCACCATCTGGGCATGGCCGTAGAACACCGGCGACTGCACACAGTTGGCGGAGATCATCAGTCCGTCGTCCTGCAGGATCTTACGCACTTCATCGATGATACGGCGCTCTTCGCACACGCTGCCTTCACGATCCGGCAGCAGCGGCAGCATGTTGAAGGCAAGCTGGCGGCCAAAGAAATCCTCTTCGTCCACCGGAATACCATTCAGCAGCTTCGCGCTCTGCCCTGCCAGGGCATCCACCGCTTTTTTACCGCGGGCAGAGACTGACATCAGGCTGGTTACGGCGATACGGGACAAGCCACCTTCGTCGATGAGCGGTTTCAGGGCGCTAAGCAGCTGGCTGGTCAGGCTGTCCGGGACGGCGATGATGTTACGGTTGCGATAGTCGGCCAGCACGAAGGGGTTCACCTCCGGCACCACCAGCGGCACGTCCGGTTCAAGGGCAAACAGGCCGCTTAAATCAATGACCAGACAGCCTGCGTTGGTGGCCTCTTCAATATATGCTGCGGAAGCGTCGACCCCGGCCGCGAAAAAGGCCAGCTGCGCCTGGGTCCAGTCGAACTCAGCCGCATCCTGAACCATGACGGATTTACCCGCAAAACGCAGGTGCTCGCCCGCGCTCTCATTACGCGCCAGGGCATAGATGTCGCCCACCGGGAACTGACGCTCAGCAAGGGTTTCGAGCAGGGCTTCGCCCACGGCGCCCGTTGCGCCCAGTATGGCAATGTTCCAGCCTTCAGACATGGTGGTTTACTCCAGAAATAAAAAAGCGTCCCTGGCGGGGTATCCGCCAGGGAGCATTAAGAAGACATTAACGAACCGGGTGATGAACGGCGTTGAAACCCAGCTTATGCAGCAGCGACGCCGCAGCAGGATCATCACACATCACATACAGAGAGGACCATTCGCGGCGCTCAACGTAATGCTTACGCAGCTTGTCAAACTCACCCGGTATACCCGCTACTTTTCGCAGCAGCGCGTCATCGCGGCGCACATCATACACTAAATGCACCAGCCTTTTCAGCGTTCCCTGATCCAGCGGGCCGTGCAGGGTGATGCGGCCAAAATCCGGGGTTGGCAGCAGGGTATCCAGCGCCACCTGCTGGGATTTGCCGATAAACGCGCTGTACGCCTCAAACACCTGGGTGGTGCCGCGGGCTTTACCTTCGAGGGTGTAACCCGCGATATGCGCGGTACCGATATCCACTTTGTCCAGCAGGGCCACGTTGAGATCCGGCTCCGGCTCCCACACGTCCAGCACCACGCTCAGATCCTGACCAGTTTCCAGGCGCTGCAGCAGGGCCGCGTTGTCCACCACCGGGCCACGGCAGGCATTAATCAGGATGGTGCCCGGCTTCAGGCGGCTAATCAGAGCGTCGTCTGCCAGATGGCGCGTTTTATACGGCCCGTCTTTAAATAGCGGCGTATGGAAGGTGAGCACGTCACACTCGGCCACCAGCTCATCCAGGCTGCGGAAATCCCCTTCATCGCCACGGTCAGCGCGGGGCGGATCGCACAGCATCGTGCGGATACCTAACGCCTCAAGGCGCTTTTGCAGGCGGCTGCCGACGTTACCGACACCGACAATGCCTACGGTCCGGCTGGTGAGCGTAAACCCGTCACGCTCGGCCAGCATCAGCAGAGAGGAGAAAACATACTCCACGACGGCAATAGCGTTACAGCCCGGTGCGGCGGAAAAGCCAATCCCGGCCTGCTTCAGCCACGCGTCATCCACATGATCGGTTCCTGCGGTTGCCGTGCCGACAAATTTGATCCCTTTGCCAGACAGCAGCGCCTCATTCACTTTGGTTACCGAGCGCACCATCAGGGCATCGGCATCAGTCAGCTCGGCGAGCGGAATGGGACGCCCAGGAACGGCCTTAACCTCACCCAGGCGGCTGAACAGCTCGCGGGCGTAAGGCATATTTTCATCAACGAGGATTTTCACGTCTGAGTACCTGTTTGAGAGGAAGAAAACCTGTCAAGTGTGCCATAATCTGGCCGCCAGGCATATACGTAAACCTGGTTAACGATGAGTAACGACTTTAAGGATTTTTTGCCGATGCAGCCCATTTCAGGTACGCCGCCACAACCTCCGGGTGATGGCCCGCGTCCATCCCACGTCGCGGGCGAACAGCCCCTCTCCACACAGCAACGCACTGTACTGGAACGTCTGATCACCCGGTTAATCGCTCTGACGTCGCAGCAGAATGCGGAGGTGTGGGCCGGAGTGAAACACGATCTGGGATTAAAGAGTGATGCGCCCATGCTGTCGCGCCACTTCCCTGCTGCGGAGCAAAACCTCAACCAGCGCCTGAACACCGCTCAGCAAAACCATACCACCCGGCAGATGGTCTCCCAGTTGACGGAGCTGCTGACTCAGGGCAATAACCGCCAGGCGGCCAGCGATTTTATTCGCCAGCAGTATGGCCAGACCGCCCTGAACCAGCTGACGCCCGATCAGCTCAAAACGGTGCTGACGCTGCTGCAAAATAATCAGCTCAATATTCCGCAGCCACAGCAGCGCCCGGCCACGGAGCGCCCGCTGCTGCCTGCCGAACACAATACGCTGAAGCAGATGGTGACCAAACTTGCCGCCGCCACGGGCGAGCCGACCAAGCTCATCTGGCAGTCGATGCTGGAACTGTCGGGGGTGAAAGCGGGAGAGTTAATCCCGGCCAGGCAGTTTACCCACCTTGCCACCTGGCTACAGGCACGCCAGACGCTGAGCACGCAAAGCGCGCCAACCCTGCACACCCTGCAGGCCGCGCTGAAACAGCCGCTGGAGGCCCAGGAGTGGGACAGCATTCAGGACTATGCCCGGCAGAACTGGCAGGCGACGCCGCAGACGGTGCTGACCACCGCCCAGGTACAGGATCTGCTCAACGAGATCTTCGTCCGCCGCACCGAGCGTGAAGCTGGCGTGACGGAAGTGCGCAATATCCAGCCGATCTACAGTCCGCTCTTTGCCCCGGTAGTGGAAACCTTCAGAACGCTGTCTGCCCGTCCCGGACTGATGTTAATCGCCTTAATCATTGCGCTGGCGATTTTCTGGCTGGTCGCCTGATGTTTTGCCCGGTGGCGCTCCGCTTACCGGGCCTACAAAAGCACGAACTGTAGGCCGGGTAAGGCGCAGCCGCCACCCGGCAACAAACAGCTAACCCCGGCGAAACGCCACCAGCGTCACCACAATCCCAACCACCGCTGAAACGGCCCCTGCCAGGAAGACCGACGGATAGCCAAACGAGGTGGCTAACAGCCCCGCCAGCGGCCCGGTTATCCCGTATGAGATATCCTGAAAGGCGGCGTAGCCCCCCAGCGCCGTGCCCCGCACCTGCGGGGCAACGCGTTTAACCACTTCAACACCCAGCGCCGGGAAGATCAGCGAACAGCCGCAGCCGGTCAGGGCTGCCCCCAGAAGTGCTACCGGCGCGCTCGGCGCCTGCCAGAGCAACACCAGACCCACGGTTTCAATCACCAGCGACGCCACCGCTACCTTTACGCCACCGAAGCGATCCGGCATCCAGCCGAACAGCACCCGCATCAGGACAAACGCGCCGCCAAAAGCGGTGAGCGTAAACCCGGCCATCGCCCAGCCGCGGCTCATAAAGTAGAGCGAAACGAAGGTGCCAATCACCGCGAAGCCAACGCCCTGCAGCGCAAGGCCCAGACCTGGCTGCCAGATCTGCCCCACCACGCTCCATAGGGAGGGACGTTCGCCTTTATGAGCCGGAACTTTACGCACCGTGCCGTTAAACGCCCATGCCAGCAGCGGCAGCGCCATGGTGGTGGCGGCCAGCGCCGCAAAGCCAAACTGACTGTTGATCAAAAGACCCAGCGGCGCGCCTGCAGCCAGCGCACCATAGATAGCCATCCCGTTCCACGACATCACTTTGCCGGAACGCGCGGGCCCGACCAGCCCCATCCCCCAGGTGAGTGTGCCGGTCAGGAGCTGGCTTTCACCAAAACCGAGAATTAATCGCCCTGCCACCAGCAGCGCGAATTTCCAGGCCGCCTCCACCGGCAGCAGCGCGGCCAGTAGCCATGCACCACCCGCCAGCCCGCAGGCGAACATGCCCTGCAACGCCGAGCGTTTTGCGCCGTGCTGATCCGCCAGCCGTCCGGCATAGCCGCGGGTTAGCACCGTGGCTAAAAACTGAATACCTACGGCGATGCCGACCATGGTGTTGCCATAGCCCAGCTCCTGGTGCACAAACAGCGGGATCACCGGCAACGGCAGGCCGACGGTCATATAGGTGAGGAATACCGCAAAGGCGATACGGAACAGCGAGACGTTGCCGGAAGCGGCGTGTTTATCTGTGGTAACGGCCGTCATGCATAACTCCATGTTCAGGCATAAAAAAAGGGAGCCATCAGGCTCCCTTCTACTATACATTCAAACGCTTATGCTTTCAGCTTACGCATCACCAGCGTGGCGTTGGTGCCGCCGAAACCGAAGCTGTTGGACATGACGGTAGTCAGTTCACGCTCGGTGGTTTCAGTCACGATGTTCAGACCTGCGGCCTGCTCGTCCATCTCTTCAATGTTGATGCTCGGCGCGATAAAGCCGTTTTCCAGCATCAGCAGGGAGTAGATCGCTTCCTGCACGCCAGCCGCACCCAGGGAGTGACCAGTCATGGCTTTGGTGGCGGAGATAGCCGGGCTGTTGTCGCCGAACACTTCACGGATAGCACCCAGCTCTTTCACGTCGCCTACCGGCGTAGAGGTACCGTGGGAGTTCAGGTAGTCGATTGGGGTATCAACGCCGTGCATCGCCATCTTCATGCAGCGCACTGCGCCTTCGCCTGATGGAGCCACCATGTCTGCGCCATCGGAGGTTGCGCCGTAGCCCACAATCTCAGCATAGATGTGCGCACCGCGGGCCAGCGCGTGTTCCAGCTCTTCAACCACGACCATACCGCCGCCGCCTGCAATAACAAAGCCGTCACGGCTTGCATCATAGGTACGGGAGGCTTTTTCCGGGCATTCGTTGTATTTGGTGGACAGGGCGCCCATCGCATCGAACTCACAGGCCATTTCCCAGCCCAGCTCTTCGCCGCCGCCAGCAAATACGATGTCCTGTTTACCCAGCTGGATCTGCTCAACCGCGTTACCGATACAGTGTGCAGAGGTCGCGCAAGCGGAGCTGATGGAGTAGTTTACGCCGTGGATTTTGAACGGGGTCGCCAGGCAAGCGGAAACCGCTGAACCCATCGCTTTGGTCACCACATATGGACCGACCGCTTTCAGGCCGCGCGGGCTGCGCATCGCGTCGGCACCAAACACCTGCGCTTTAGAGGAGCCGCCGGAGCCAGCAATCAGACCCACACGCGGGTTGTTCTGATAAACCTCTTCGCTCAGGCCAGCGTCAGCAATCGCTTCCTGCATAGAGAGATAGGCGTAGATGGAGGCATCGTTCATGAAACGGACCACTTTGCGATCGATCATGCCCGTGGTGTCCAGTTTTACATTACCCCATACGTGGCTACGCATACCGGAATCTTTAAACTCTTCAGAGAAGGTGATCCCGGAGCGTCCTTCACGCAGAGATGCCAGGACTTCCTGCTGGTTATTACCGATGCTGGAAACGATGCCCAAGCCAGTAATCACTGCACGTTTCATTCAATACCTCTGTAAGTCGCACTATTTAAGTTTCGAGTCGCACAATAGCGTACACTTGTACGCCGAACAAGTCCGATCAGCCAATTTCTGTGGAAATTTGCACCATCAGACGCACATCGTTAAGATCGCGGCACAGCCTGTCAGACGAGTAACTTACGTGAAACAAAACGCTATACAACCCGCCAACCTCGAATTCAACGCTGAGGGTACACCTGTTTCCCGAGATTTTGACGATGTCTACTTCTCTAATGATAACGGACTGGAGGAGACGCGTTATGTTTTCCTCGAGGGAAATCAGCTGAATTCCCGTTTTCCGCTGCATCCCCGCGATCTCTTTGTGGTGGCCGAAAGCGGCTTTGGCACCGGGCTGAATTTTCTTACCCTCTGGCAAGCGTTCGATCGCTTTCGTGCGGCACACCCTGACGCTACCCTGCAAAGGTTACATTTCATCAGTTTTGAGAAGTACCCGCTGGCCGCCGACGATCTCCGTCTGGCCCACCAGCACTGGCCGGAGTTAGCCCCCTGGGCAGAACAGCTTCAGGCCCAGTGGCCGCTGCCTATCGCAGGCTGCCATCGCCTGCTGCTGGACGGCGGGCGCGTCACGCTCGATATCTGGCTGGGGGATATTAACGAACTCACCGATAAGCTGGATGACTCCCTGAACCAGCAGGTTGACGCCTGGTTCCTCGACGGTTTTGCCCCGGCCAAAAACCCGGATATGTGGAGCCCTGGGCTGTTTGCCGCCATGGCGCGTCTGGCGCGGCCCGGTGGCACGCTCGCCACCTTTACCTGCGCCGGGTTTGTCCGTCGCGGCCTGCAGGAAGCGGGCTTCACCATGAAAAAAACCAAAGGCTTTGGGCGCAAGCGCGAAATGCTCGTCGGGGTGATGGAGCAGGATTGCCCCTCCCCTGCCCGCACCCCGTGGTTTGCCCGTCCGGCCAGCGACGGGCGCGAAACCGCCGTAGTGGGCGGCGGGATTGCCAGCGCGCTGCTGTCGCTGGCGCTGCTGCGCCGTGGCTGGCAGGTGACGCTCTACTGCGCCGACGATGCCCCGGCAGCGGGCGCCTCCGGCAATCGTCAGGGGGCGCTCTATCCCCTGCTCAGCGCCCAGGATGCTGCACTGAGCCAGTTTTTCCCGGCGGCGTTCACCTTTGCCCGCCGCCTGTACGACAGCCTGCCGGTGGCCTTTGATCATGCCTGGTGCGGCGTCACCCAGCTGGGCTGGGATGAAAAAAGCCAGAAAAAAATCGACCAGATGCTGGCTCTGGGCCTGCCTGAGCAGATCGCAGTGGCGGTGAACGCCCAACAGGTGGCGGAGAGCACCGCGGTGCCCACCGGCTGCGGCGGGATCCAGTATCCGCTCGGCGGCTGGCTGTGCCCGGCGCAGCTTACCGCGGCGGCGATCGCGCTGGCGCAGACGCTCGGCCTGCAGGTGCACTATGGCCGCAAGGTAACGTCGCTGGCCCAGACCGACGCCAGGTGGATGTTGCAGTTTGCCGACGGTGAGCAGGCGCAGCATGGCAGCGTGGTGCTGGCGAACGGACACGGCATCAGCCAGTTCAGCCAGACCGCACCACTGCCGGTCTACCCGGTGGGCGGTCAGGTGAGCCATATCCCGGCGGCACCGCAGCTGAGCCAGCTACGTCAGGTACTCTGCTACGACGGGTATCTGACCCCGCAAAATCCGGCCAACGGCCAGCATTGCATCGGCGCAAGCTATCATCGCGGCCAGACCGAGCCGCAGTACAGCGATGAGGACCAGCAGCATAATCGCCAGCGTCTGCTCGACTGTTTGCCGCAGGCGGCATGGGCGCGTGAGGTGGATGTCAGCGCAGGCGAGGCGCGCAACGGCATTCGCTGCGCCACCCGCGATCATCTGCCGATGACAGGTGCAGTACCGGACTATGAAGCCACGCTGACGGCTTATCAGGATCTCGCCAGCAACACATCCCAGGCGGTCAGCGCCCCGGCGTTCCGGAATCTGTTTATGCTGGGCGGGCTGGGCTCCCGCGGGCTCTGTACGGCGCCGCTGACGGCGGAGGTTCTTGCCGCCCAAATGAGTAACGAGCCGATCCCGCTGGACAGCCACACGCTGGCCGCGCTCAATCCGAACCGGTTATGGGTGAGAAAGTTGTTGAAGGGGAAAAGGGTGAAAGCGTAGGCCCGGTAAGCGTAGCGCCACCGGGCGATTACCGATTAGTTCAGGCTGGCTTTCTGAAACAAGGTTTCCCACATCCCCAGCACTAATGACTGGTCGCGCGGAGAGAGTTCGCCGGCCAGAATCGCTTTTTCCAGGCTGCGGGAAACTTCAGCATGCACCGCGTCCGCAGAGTGGTCGTCACCGGCTTCCAGTTCGGCGACGGCCAGCGTCAGGTGACCACGCAGATAACCGCTGGCAAACAGTTCATCGTCACTGGCGTGCTCCACCATGTCATCAATTAACGCCAGAATGCGTGATTCAAATTCTGCGATCATCTTCTTTCCTCAGTTAAGATCTTCCGGCCACGGGAAGTGTTCCGCCGTGATGTCCGGCGTGTGGTAATAATTCTGTAAAGCCTTGATCAAGCGCGCCGGACGTTCCGGGATGCCTTTTTCAAGGTACTCCATCACCTGCGCGTGCACGCGGCGCTGGAAGACAATACGGTCTGGCTCGAAGTCGCCTTCGAGATTGTCGCAGCTGACGTTGAACGGAAATCCTGCCGCCACGCAGAAGAGCCATTCCAGCGCCTGGGGTTTCACTTCCACATCTTCAAATTGCCCCTGGGTCGCGGCGTCACGCCCGTCCGGGCAGTACCAGTAGCCAAAGTCCACCAGCTCGCGGCGCGCTTTACCGGCAATGCACCAGTGGGATATTTCATGCAGACCGCTGGCGTAAAAGCCGTGGGCAAAGACGATCCGGTTGTACGGTAGCTCTGCATCAGCAGGAAGATAGATCGGTTCGTCGTCGCCTTTAATCAGACGGGTATTAAAATCATCAGCAAAACAGCCGTCGAAGATCTCAATCAGCTGTTCATATTTATGCGTACTGTTCATTAGTTCATCCCCAACCAGTGGAGGATCTCCTGTCCGTGGCTGTCATAAAGAAGTTTGGCACTCATGACGGCCGAGACAATGACAATCATCGGACGGATGAGCTGTTGCCCTTTGCTTAACACCAGGCGCGAACCTGCCCGCGCGCCCAGAAATTGTCCGGCCATCATCACAAAGCCGGTCGCCCAAATCACCTTCCCGCCGATGATAAAGAGCAGCAGGCCACCGACGTTAGAGGTGGCATTCAGCACTTTCGCATGGGCGGTGGATTTGGCGAGGTTAAAACCGGCCAGCGTGACAAACGCCAGGGCGTAAAACGACCCGGCCCCGGGCCCGAAGAAGCCGTCGTAAAAGCCGACGCAACCGCCCGCGATCAGCGCAAACGGCAGACCGTGCAGGCGGCGCTGCCTGTCCTCTTCACCCAGTTTCGGCATCAGTAAAAAATAGAGACCAATGCAGATGACGAGAATCGGCAAAATCTGGCGCAAAATATCAGACTGCACGTGCTGAACCAGCAGCGCCCCGCTGGTAGAGCCGATAAAGGTCATCAGGATGTTGAGCTTCTGATCGGCGAGGCTCACCACCTTGCGGCGGATAAAATAGAGCGAGGCGGATAACGATCCGCCACACGCCTGCAATTTGTTGGTCGCCAGCGCCTGGGCCGGGCTCATGCCCGCCGCCAGCAGCGCCGGAACCGTCAGTAACCCGCCGCCACCGGCCAGGGCATCAATAAACCCGGCCAGCATGGCGATAAAAAACAGCGCCACCAGCATCAGCGGCGACACCATAAACAACTCAGCAAATTGGTCCATCACAGGGCATGCTCATCCAGTAGCGCCTGGCAGGAAGGCGGCAACGGAGGCGGTGTCTTCTTCTCAGGCTTGGTGGGTCCAGGTTTCGCTGGCTCAAACCAGCTTTGTAATTCCGCGCCGCAGCCATCGCCTGGCGGCGGTAACGGTTGATCTGCACACTCGAGGCTGTTCGCCGGGCATCGCAGGCGCACGTGCATGTGCGCGCGGTGCTGGAACCACGGCCGCACTTTGCGCAGCCAGTCGCGGTCGGTTCCGGCATCTTCGCATAGCTGCTGCTTGATGGCCGGGTTAACGAAGATACGCGTGACGTCGTTATCTTCCGCCGCCAGCTTGATCATGCTGGAGACCTCTGGCGACCAGCGCGACGGCACCACCCGCTTGCCATCGCTGGAGACCAGATCGAGGGCCTGCGGCTTCAGCAGCTGTGCTGACGTCCAGCGCGTTTTCGGCAGCTGGAGGAAGATATCGACATCCAGCCCTGTCTGGTGGCTGGCGTGGCCGCCGTTAAAGCGTCCGCCTGCCGGCATCCCCATATCGCCGATCAGCATCGTGCCGAGCCCCAGGTTATGCACCTGGTTACCCAGACGCTGAATAAACAGCACCAGGTCCGGGTGGCCGAAGTAGCGGCGCTGGTCGGTACGCATCACCTGATACGTATCCGACTGCAGAGGAAGTTCCTGCGCACCAACGATACAGCCATTAGAGAACGCACCAATCGACTGGGCGCTGCCCGCGACCGGATGGGTGATTTTTTGCCATGGCGTTGCCGCCAGAGCGGCTCCACTGGCAAGCAGCGCCAGCAGAGCAATTGCGGTTTTTTTCATGGTTACCAGCGTGGAATGGTGGTCGTCACATCCGCATTCTGCGCGCGCTGGCGCAGGAAGTGATCCATCAGCACGATCGCCAGCATCGCTTCGGCGATCGGCACTGCGCGGATCCCGACGCAGGGATCGTGACGTCCTTTGGTGATCATCTCAACTTCTTCACCAGAGCGGTTAATGGTGTGGCCCGGCACGGTAATGCTGGAGGTTGGTTTCAGCGCAATGTTGGCGATAATCTGCTGCCCGCTGCTGATGCCGCCTAAAATGCCGCCCACGTGATTGCTCTGGAAGCCCTGGGCTGTGATCTCGTCCCGGTTCTGGCTGCCACGAAGCTGAACCACGTCAAAACCGTCGCCAATCTCCACCCCTTTTACCGCATTGATGCTCATCATCGCATGGGCGATATCAGCATCAAGGCGGTCAAAGACCGGCTCGCCCCAGCCCGGCGGTACGCCGTCAGCCACCACGGTGACTTTGGCGCCAATGGAGTCGCCCTCTTTCTTCAGGGCGCGCATCAGTTCATCGAGCGCTTCCAGCTTCGAGGCGTCGGCGCAGAAGAACGGGTTCTGCTCAACCTGCTCCCAGTCGGCGATCGCCAGCGGGATGTCGCCCATCTGGGTCAGGCAGCCGCGAATGGTGATACCAAACTTCTGTGCGAGGTATTTTTTGGCAATGGCCCCTGCCGCGACGCGCATGGCGGTTTCACGGGCGGAGGAGCGTCCGCCGCCGCGATAGTCGCGAAAACCATATTTCTGCTCGTAGGTGTAATCGGCGTGACCCGGACGGAACACATCCTTAATGGCGCCGTAGTCCTGGGAACGCTGATCGGTATTCTCAATCAACAGGCCGATGCTGGTGCCGGTGGTGCGTCCTTCAAAGACGCCTGACAGAATTTTGACCTGATCCGGCTCGCGGCGCTGGGTAGTGTAGCGTGACGTGCCTGGACGGCGTCGGTCGAGATCGTGCTGTAAATCGGCTTCAGTCAGTTCGATGCCTGGCGGTACGCCATCAACGATACAGCCCAGCGCCAGCCCGTGGGACTCACCAAACGTCGTCACACGGAATAATTGTCCAATACTGTTTCCTGCCATCACGGCTCCGTTTTCGTTGTTCTGTGTTTGAGCTTTCTGTGTTTGCGCAATGTGAAACGGGCCGAAGCCCGTTGGATTAATCTTTGTAGATGCTGAAGTGTTCGCGCGCGGCGAGAAGCTGCGCTTTGGTCAGCATGAAGACGCCGTCCCCACCGTTGTCGAACTCGAGCCAGGTGAACGGCACATCCGGATATTGCTCCATCAGATGTACCATGCTGTTACCGACTTCACAAATCAGAATGCCGTTGTCGGTGAGATAATCCGGCGCACAGGCCAGAATGCGGCGGGTCAGCTTCAGGCCGTCGGAGCCGGAAGCCAGGCCCAGCTCTGGCTCGTGACGGTATTCGTTTGGCAGGTCTGACATATCTTCCGCGTCAACGTACGGCGGATTGGTCACAATCAGGACGTACTGCACTTTTGGCAGGTCACGGAACAGATCGGAACGGATCGGCGTGACATGATGGATCAGACCGTGCTCTTCAATATTGTGTTCCGCTACCGCCAGCGCATCAGGAGAGATATCGACAGCATCCACTTCCGCTTCCGGGAAGGCGTACGCGCAGGCAATGGCGATGCAGCCGCTGCCGGTACACATATCCAGGATATGCTCAGGCTGATGGTCAATCAGGCCGGCGAACTGGTTGTTGATCAGCTCACCAATCGGCGAGCGCGGCACCAGCACGCGTTCATCGACAAAAAACTCATGGCCGCAGAACCAGGCTTTGTTGGTGAGGTAGGCCACCGGAATGCGCTCGTTAACGCGACGGATCACGCGCTCAACGATGCGGTGTTTTTCGCTGGAGGTCAGGCGGGCTGCGCGCATATCTTCCGGAATATCCAGCGGCAGATAGAGGGATGGCAGAACCAGCTGTACCGCCTCGTCCCATGGGTTATCGGTACCATGGCCGTACCAGATATTGGCCGCGCTGAAACGGCTGACCGCCCAACGCAACATGTCCTGAATGGTTTGCAGCTCATTCACCGCTTCATCGACAAAAATTTTATCCACTATGTTCTCCAGGGCATGCTCGCTAAATTTTCGGCGGCTAGTGTGCCATGAAGACGGCGATAAATCAGCATTGTCAGCCGCCGCTGGCATTGAAAAAATGCGTTTTGCCGCGCAGTGAGTCAGGTACACTGTCGGAAATAAGAGATGAGACGACCCCATGAAAAAGAAAATATCGCTCAGCGAGGAGGATCAAACGCTGTTTCGTCAGTTAATGACCGGCACGCGTCAAATCAAGCAGGACACCATTGTCCACCGCCCGCAGCGCAAAAAAGTGAGTGAAGTTCCGGTAAAACGGCTGATTCAGGAGCAGGCCGACGCCAGCCACTACTTTTCCGACGAGTTTCAGCCGCTGCTAAATACGGAAGGTGCGGTGAAATATGTGCGCGCGGACGTCAGCCATTTCGAGCTGAAAAAACTGCGTCGGGGAGATTATTCGCCGGAGCTGTTCCTCGATCTGCACGGGCTAACCCAGATGCAGGCTAAACAGGAGCTGGGCGCGCTGATTGCCGCCTGCCGTCGCGAACATGTTTTTTGCGCCTGCGTGATGCACGGCCACGGCAAACATATTCTCAAGCAGCAAACCCCACTGTGGCTGGCTCAGCATCCACACGTGATGGCATTTCATCAGGCACCGAAAGAGTATGGCGGTGATGCCGCCTTGCTGGTGTTAATTGAAGTGGAAGAGTGGCAACCGCCTGAGCTGCCCTGAGAGGCAGGCGGGTGGCTGATGCTACCCGCCTGGGTCCGTTTTACATCAGATAGCTTTCGCCATCTTCAGATTGCAGGGGCTCATCTGCCAGTTGAAGACGCCAGCACCCGTTTCAGAGAGGGTAACGTTGGCAATGGCAGAGGTGCTGAACATTGGCGGCGTTTCGCCCGGGCAGAGTTCAGCCACCAGATAGCCGACTAACGGCAGATGGGAAATTACCAGCGCAGAGGCGACACCTTCATTGCACAGCGCCTGAAGATAGGCACTGACAAGACCCACGTCGCCGCACGGGGTAAGCTCTGGCAGAACATCGACATTGGCTGGCAGGTTCATACACTCCCCTACCACATCCAGCGTCTGTTCAGCGCGTAAGAACGGGCTGACGAGGACACGTTCAATATCCACTTTTTGCCCTTTCAACCAGGTAGCCATTTGACGGGACTCGTCACAGCCGCAAGGCGTCAGAGGACGTACAGAGTCACTGGCAGCATCAAGTGCCGCGTCACCGTGACGCATGATAAAAACTTGCATATTGCACCGCTTTTGTTGACCAGGATCACCGGTGTTATTGCCCCGCGTGAACACATAACGAGGTAAAAACCCGATGGCCGGGCATTGTGCCTGATCCATCCGTTGAATGAAACGCTGTTTTTTACCTCAACGGCGTAAGTATAGTCAATGTCTGTTTACAAATTAGACAGGACCAGCCCCTTCAACGGCGGATTTACTCTTATTTGACCTTAATTTACAAGGTCAGTTTCCTTTGCTGGCCAAAATCGCAGCCCCTGATCCGCCATCTGCAATAATGTGTCACACGGTGTAAACCGCGGCCCATATTGCACAGCCAGTCGTTGTAAAATCGCAACAACTTCACCCGCACCTACGCTATCCATATAGCGGAACGGGCCACCCAGGAAAGGTGGGAAACCAATGCCAAAGACGGCGCCAATGTCGCCATCTCGACCATTTTTAATGACCTTCTCACCAAAGCAGCGCGCCGCTTCGTTGAGCATCATCATCACGCAGCGTTCCGCGCACTGTGTCGCAGAGAGTTTGCCCTCGCCGCCTGGCTTAATAAGCCCATAAATCGCCGGGTCTACCCGCTTCTTGCTTTTACGCCCTTTTGGGTCGTAAAGATAGAAACCGCGGCCATTTTTTCTGCCTTTGCGATCGTCATTCAAAATTGCAGAAACAATGTTTGCGGGCGCGCTAAACCGTTCTCCATAAGCGCTTTCCAGCACAGGTATAATTTTAGTGCCGGTATCGATTCCCACCTCATCCAAAAGTTGGATTGGGCCAACGGGGAAACCAAACTTCACCAGCGCATTATCGATATGCTCGACCTTTTCGCCTTCGGTCAGCAGGCGCATAGCCTCGTTGATATAGGGGGCCAGAATGCGGTTGACGTAGAACCCGGCTTTATCAGCCACCACCACCGGCGTTTTGCCCTGCATTTTTGCCAGCTTAACGACGGTGGCAATGGTCTGCGGGCTGGTTCCGGCATGGGGGATAACCTCCACCAGAGGCATTTTTTCTACCGGACTAAAGAAATGCAGCCCAATCACCTGTTCAGGGCGCGCGGCCTGGGCCGCAATATCGCCGATAGGCAATGAGGAGGTATTAGAGGCAAAAATGGTGTGCGGCGCACAGTTCGCTTCGACCTCGGCCACCATCTGCTGTTTCAGCGCCAGGTCTTCAAATACTGCCTCAATCACCACATCGCGATGACGGAATCCGCTGTAGTCAGTGGTGCCGGAGATCAGCGCCAGCTGGCGATCGCGCTCGCTGGCTTTGATATGGCGGCGTTTGACCTTTTTATCAAGCAGCTGCCAGCTGTACTGCAGGGCGTGGTTGATCCCTTTCGGGTTGATGTCTTTGATCCGCACAGGTAATTTGCCTTTGCTGGCGCTGACGAAGGCGATCCCGCCCCCCATCAGGCCACCGCCCAGCACGCCAATTGACGCCAGCGGCGCAGGCTCGGCTTCGCTGCCGGGATCTTTCTTCACGTCGGTGCTGGCAAAAAAGATGCTGCGCAGCGCCTGAGACTGCGGCGTCATCGCCAGCTCGCCAAAGGCTTTCGCTTCTGCGGCATAGCCGCTGCTGCTGCCCTGGGACAGACCGGTATGGATAACCTCAAGAATGCGTTTTGTCGCCGGGTAGTTGCCCTGGGTTTTTTGCTCGGTTTTGTTCGCCACCATTTTAAACAGCAGCGCACGGCCCAGCGGCCCTGCCAGCACGCGCTCGCGCACCGGTAAGCGACGGCTATCGGGTTTGCCTTTCAGCGCGCGCGCCACGGCAGCCTCCAGCAGAATGGAATGCGGAACCACCTCATCTACCAGCCCGACTTTCAGGGCCTGACGCGGACGCAGCTGTTTCCCGGCGAGGATCATCTCCAGCGCCGTGCTGACGCCCACCAGTCGCGGCAGGCGCTGGGTGCCGCCTGAGCCCGGCAGTAAGCCAAGCTGCACCTCCGGCAGGCCCAGCACCGTTTTGGCGTCGTCGGTACAAATTCGTCCGTGGCAGGCCAGCGCCAGCTCCAGGCCGCCGCCGAGACAGGCGCCGTGGATCGCCGCAATCACCGGAATGGTCAGGGCGTGAATTTCGGCCATGATCTGCTGCCCCTGACGGGCCAGATCTTCCGCTTCCTGGGCGCTTTCAGCGCGGGCAATCATGTTGATATCGGCCCCGGCGATAAAGTTATCCGGCTTGGCCGAGATAAATACCAGCCCGCGCAAGGCTTTGTTTTCTCGCACCTGTTTGAGGATAGCGCGAACCTGACCGCCAAACTCCGCTTTCAGGGTATTCATCTTTTCGCCTGGGGCGTCAATGGTGACGACCGCCACGTTGTCCGGACGCACGTCCAGGGTGAATGCCGTTGTCATCTCCATTACTCTGCCTCCAGAACCATTGCGGCACCCAGGCCACCCGCAGCACAGGCGGTGACCAGTCCAAACCCACCGCCGCGACGGCGCAACTCATGCAGCGTCTGGGTGATCATCCTCGCCCCAGTCGCGGCAAAGGGGTGGCCATACGCAATGGAGCCCCCCAGCACGTTAAATTTGCTTTCGTCCACTTCGCCGGTGGCGTGGGCGCGGCCCAGCACATCCCGGGCAAAACGATCGCTTGCCAGCAGTTGCAGGTTGGCCAGGGTTTGCGCGGCAAAGGCTTCATGCATGTCGATGAGCGTCAGATCGCCCATCGTCAGTCCGGCGCGCTCCAGCGCCAGCGGCGTGGACCAGGCCGGCCCCAGCAGCATATCCTGCCAGACATCAATGGCGGTAAAGGCATAGCTGCGCAGATAGCCGAGCGGCTTCAGGCCCAGCTCTCTGGCGCGGGATTCGGTCATCAGGATCACCGCTGCCGCGCCGTCGGTTAACGGCGTGCTGTTCGCCGCCGTGACGGTGCCATGTTTGCGGTCGAATGCCGGACGCAGTTTCGCATAATCCGCCAGCGTCGAGGTGCCGCGAATATTGTTATCCTGGCTTAGCGGTTCGCGGAATGGTGGGGTGTAGGCGGTCATCACCTCCTCCGCCAGCTTGCCTTCTGCCCAGGCTTCTGCGGCGCGCTGATGCGAGCGGTGCGCCAGGGCATCCTGCTGCTCACGGGTGATGCCATAGGTTTTCGCCATCTGCTCGGCGGTATCCCCCATTCGCAGCCCGGTGGAGTATTCCGCCACGGCGGGCGGAACAGGAAGGAGATCGCGCAGACGCAGGCGCGAGAACAGTGACAGCCGCTGCCCGGTGGTGCGGGCCTTGTTGACGTCCACCAGCACACGCGCGAGCTTTTTGCTGACGCCAATCGGCAGAACTGAGGAGGAGTCGGCACCCCCGGCTATCCCGGCGCGAATGGTACCGGTTATTAGGCTTTCTGCCACGTTCGCCACTGCCTGAAAGCTGGTGGCGCAGGCACGGCTGACGCTGTAAGCATCGGTGTGGACATTCATTCCGGTGCCCAGCACGATTTCACGGGCGATATTCGGCGCTTCCGGCATTTGCACGACCTGGCCAAAGACCAACTGTTCAATCACCTCGGGCGGGATTTCGCTGCGAGCCAGCAGCTCCCCTACAACCATTTTTCCCAGATCGACGGCAGGTACGCCATGATACGCCGTCGCCTGACGGGCAAATGGCGTGCGTAATCCACTGACAATGGCAATGCGATCCCCCTGACGGGTGATTAGCGGTAATGCCTGACTCATAACGCTCCCCTGTGAATAACAAATGCGCAAAGTGGTCTGACCTGATAACAGTCTTAACTAAATTTTTACATTAGCCAATCGAGGAGAGGAAAAATTGCGAGCGAACACACAGAGAGGAGACGAAACGCCTCCCGGAAGGGAGGCGCGGGAAGGGATTAACGCAGACCGAGTTGAAAAATCAGGGATTCTGCTTCGCAGCTGAACACGAAGTCGATGTCCAGACGAACGCCGCCTTCCACTTCGGTGAAGTTGGCGTTGATTGCACACGGTTCGGACTCCACGCCGCGGGCTTTTTCGGTCAGCGCGGCCAGCGTCTCTTCGGCGTCGGCACGGCGGGTAAACTCACGGCTGTAAGAGGCGGTGCAATCCGTGTTGTCCACAATGGTGCCCACATCCATACAGCAGCAAACCGGGGTTTCATCAGCACTGCATTTACTCATAGTAGATTTCCTCTTCATTCGCGCATGGCGCGAGATAAACACGATGCTGATATTTTACGCGCCGGGCGGGAGCGGCTCCAGTTGTTAATGGCTTTAAACCGGGTAAGTGAGCAATATCACAAGTAAAAATGATCTAAAACAAAAATCACCCATTAGGAGGACGCGAACTGGTCACAATTTTGCCAACCAGATCCCGTTTCGAAAAACATATCGGTAAATATTCATAAACACCCTTGCAACATTCTATCTGGTCAGACCTATACTCTCGCCACTGGTCTGATTTCTAAGTGTTACCACAGACCCTACACTTCGCGCTCCTGTTACGGTATGTAACAAAAATTGAATAAAAATAACTCAATGAGGTTATGGTCATGAGCCAGAAAACCCTGTTCAAAAAAACTGCGCTGGCAGTCGCAGTGGCAATCGTCTCCACCTCCGCCTGGTCAGCGGGCTTTCAGTTGAATGAGTTCTCTTCCTCAGGCCTGGGCCGCGCCTATTCCGGGGAAGGTGCTATCGCTGATGACGCAGGGAACGCGAGCCGTAACCCTGCCCTGATCATGATGTTTGATCGTCCCACCTTCTCCGCAGGCGCCATCTTTGTTGACCCTGATGTAGATATCTCCGGACGCTCGCCAACGGGCGCAAGCCTGAATGCGGATAACATCGCGCCAACAGCATGGGTGCCAAACCTGCACTTTGTCGCACCAATCAACGATCAATTCGGCTGGGGCGCATCCGTCACCTCTAACTACGGACTGGCGACCGAGTTCAATAACAACTACGCAGCAGGGGCATACGGCGGTACCACCGACCTGGAGACCCTCAACCTGAACCTGAGCGGTGCTTATCGCCTGGATAATCACTGGAGTTTCGGTGTCGGCTTTGATGCGGTCTATGCGAAAGCGAAAATTGAGCGCTACGCGGGTGACCTGGGTCGCATCGTTGCAGGCTCCGGCGCATTACCTCCGGCTCTGGCACGACAGGTCGCGGGGATCCCGGGAGATACCCAGATTGCCTACCTGAAAGGTGATGAGTGGGGCTTTGGCTGGAACGCCGGTATTCTGTATGAAATCGATAAGAACAACCGGTATGGCTTGACCTACCGCTCTGAAGTGAAAATCGATTTCGATGGCGACTATAAGAGCAGCCTGCCTTCAGCCTATAACCAGATCCTCGGCAACTTTGGTCTGCCAATGGGGACGGATGGCCGCACCACTGGCGGTTCTCTGACCCTGAATTTACCTGAGATGTGGGAACTGTCCGGTTATAACAGAGTCGCGCCGCAATGGGCCATCCACTATAGCCTGACCTACACGAGCTGGAGCCAGTTCCAGGAACTGAAAGCGACTAACAGCGGCGGTGATACGCTCTTCTATAAAGACGAAAGCTTCCGTGACGCTTACCGCATCGCTCTGGGTACCACCTACTACATGGACGATAACTGGACATTCCGTACCGGTATCGCCTTCGATGACAGCCCGGTTCCGGCAGACAAACGCTCTATCTCCATTCCGGATCAGGATCGCTTCTGGCTGAGCGCCGGTGCGACCTATGCATTCAACAAAGATGCCTCCATCGATGCGGGTGTCTCTTATATGCATGGTCAGAAAGTGACGTTCCAGGAGGGTCCGTATGAGTTCTCTTCTGAAGGTAAAGCCTGGCTCTATGGCATGAACTTCAACTACGCGTTCTAATCACGCAGGGATAAAAAAAGGTGAGCCTCGCGCTCACCTTTTCTTTTTTATTCCGCATCAATCTCGGAGAGTTCATTCTCGATCGCTTTGGCGTTCGGGTTATCTTCCGGTTTCAGCTTACCGCCGTTAGCAATGAAGTCGTGATTCTGGAAGTACGCTTCACGCACCATGAGATATGGATCGGAAGACTGACGCAGCAGACCGTCTGAATCCAGCAGTTGCGCGCGCGTCTCCACCCCTTCCAGCGTCCATTTACCCACCGACAGCGGCCAGGTCAGCCACGACAGCACCGGATAGAGCGTATCGACCATATCACCGCCGTCATCACGCAACGTGAAGCTACCGTAGAACGGCAGATGCACATACGGGCCGTAACCCACATTGTAGTGACCCAACGTACTACCGAAACGGTGCGGCTGTTCGCGCTGCAGCTTCGGATTCGCCATCCCGGCAACGTCAATAAAGCCACCCATACCTAACAGGGTGTTCAGGAAGAAGCGGGTAAAGTGGACCATCCCCTGATAGGGATCGCCCTGCAGGAAGTAGTTCGCCATCACCGCTGGCTCTTCGAGGTTGCTGGTGAAGTTGCTCAGCCCGTTACGGGCAGGCTGTGGAACATAATCCCGCCATGCCACCGCAACCGGACGCACCACATACGGATCCAGCACGTTATAGTTGAAGTTGTACATGGTGCGGTTAAATCCTTCCAGAGGATCGGAGCGCCCCTGCTGCTCGCCAGAGCTGGCGCAGCCCATCAGCAACGTGGTGCTCAACGCAACCACCGACAGCCGAAGTTTCATATCTTTCTCCCTGTTAAGTATGGCTATCAGCAAAAGCCATCCGTCATGGCGCTTTCGCGCTCTGTCTGTAAACGTGTAAGTGATTGTATCAGCGCGTTTACTGATGTCTACGACCACAAATCGGGGCAATAAACACTCTCTGGTATGATCTCAGAATAGCCTGGCTTTAGGTTTTCGTTTGGCTGGCAATTTTATACGGCCTTTGTCGGCGATGTATCGCCTTTATTGCCATTACAGGAATTTAAGAGCTTCCCCACGGGCGGCGGGAGAAAAAGCGCTACGCTTAAAGGTGTCTGCAACCTATGGAGCATTGCGATGGACGAGCTAAAAGAAGAAAAAATTGATAGCCATACCGAAGAGCTGGAAGTTGAAAGCGAGGAGAATCGCCGGGGAAAGAAGATTGAGGTTGACGAGGATCGCCTGCCCTCACGCGCGATGGCAATCCACGAACATATTCGCCAGGACGGTGAAAAAGAACTGGAGCGCGACGCCATGGCGCTGTTCTGGTCGGCCATTGCCGCCGGATTATCGATGGGCGCCTCCCTGCTGGCAAAAGGGATTTTTCATGTCGAGCTTGAAGGGGTACCCGGCGGTATAATCATCGAAAACCTCGGATACACCTTTGGCTTTATCATTGTGATTATGGCGCGCCAGCAGCTCTTCACCGAGAATACCGTCACCGCCGTACTGCCGGTGATGCAAAGCCCAACCTGGGGCAATTTCGGCCTGCTGATGCGCCTGTGGAGCGTGGTACTGCTCGGCAATATTATCGGTACTGGTGTCGCCGCCTGGGCGTTCGAGTTTATGCCGATATTTGATGAGCCCACCCGCGACGCCTTTGTGAAAATCGGGATGGGAGTCATGGAAAACAGCCCGGCAGAGATGTTCGCCAACGCGATCATCTCCGGCTGGATTGTCGCCACCATGGTCTGGATGTTCCCGGCGGCCGGTTCAGCGAAAATCGTGGTCATTATCCTGATGACCTGGCTTATCGCCCTGGCCGATACCACCCACATCGTGGTGGGGACGGTGGAGATCCTGTACCTGGTATTTAACGGCACCATTCACTGGACCGAGTTTTTCTGGCCCTTCGCGCTCCCTACCCTTGCCGGTAACATCTGCGGCGGTACCTTTATTTTTGCCCTGCTCAGCCATGCGCAGATCCGCAACGATATGTCGAATAAGCGTAAAGCTGAACTAAAAGCGAAAGAGCAAGCCCAGCAGGAAAAAGAGGAAGAACGCAAAAAAGCGGTGTGAGTGGCGACACTTTAAGCAGTCAGGCGGTCACGCGCTTAACGCATTGTATAAATGACGTTATACTCGTGCCGCTTTGTCCCCTTAGTTAAATGGATATAACGAGCCCCTCCTAAGGGCTAGTTGCAGGTTCGATTCCTGCAGGGGACACTTTCCTGCCGTCAGATTTACTTTTTTTCCCGCAACTTCGTAAGTTACTTTCTGTTCAATAGCACCCATAAACACAACTTAACGGGTTGCTGTAATGTACTCTCCCGCCATCAGAACGTATCCCTGGCTCACCAGATAATACAAAATTGAACGGAGAAAGTTGATGAAGAAGATCCTGATCGCGCTGGCTTTAATCGCCCCATGCTCAGCCTTTGCTGGGGTTGTGTTTCACCCTGTAGAACGCGCAGCCGTGGTCGCAAATTTCGCCCACCCGGTAGCGGCTGCAGCGGTTACCGCGCAGGCAAGAAATCACCGTGCCGCCAGGGTAGATGCCGTTAACTGCAACGATGGGCATTGCGTACAGCGCGGTAACGTCATTCGCTAAGCGTTACGGAGCCCCGAAAGCTCGGGGCTCTCACCGGATGTTATTTCATCGAATCATTCAGCAGTGACAACACCACCTGCGGCGTCTGGTTGGCTTTGGTCATTAACGAGGCGAACGTTTCCTGGAGCATCTGTGCCCGGGCCATACTGGACACTTCCGCGGCATAGTCCGCATCTTCAATTCGCGAGCGGGACGCATTGACCGCAACAGACATTGTCGCCTGGAGATTTTGCGTGGACTCCAACCGGTTCGCCACAGCACCCAGCGTGCTGCGTCTTTCATCAACCTGTTTAATGGCATTATCGAGCGCGGCCAGAGGGTTCTCAGGATTTTTCAGGCGGATCTCATCGCCGACTTCAGCGATATTCAGGGTCGTATAGTTGGTCGCCGCATCCGTAGAGGCACTAAAAGACGCCTGGTAGTAGATCTGGAGATCCCCCAGACCATTCAGCGTTTTTAGCAGAAAGCGGGCAGGATTTTCATCAGTCAAAACCAGAGTGGCTTTTTTTGTCTCAGTGCCGTTCACTACATCCATGTAGTAATTACCGTCCGCGTCCAGGCGCAGCACATCGTTTGAGATATTACCTTTGGCATCGGTATAACGCACGTTGACCTTCGCAGGATCCATCGTGACCCGTGACGACCCGCTGACCTGATTCACATCAGAGAAGTTATTCAGACTGGTGGCGTTATTCGCCGTCACCACAAGCGAACTGTTCGTACCGTCAGTCGTGGTCGTTACTGAGGCAGTGTAATAGTTAAAATTACCATTGCCATCGTCCACTTCCATAATGTACTGGCTGCCCGACTTCAGGAGTCGGGAACTGGAGCCGGAAAGCGGATTATTACTCGCATCCCTGAAGCTCAACGCTGCGGTCGTGGCATCAATATTGGGCGTAGTCATCACGACAGCCGGAAGTGTAGCGAAATCCGTATCCAGTTTTGCCGTGGCGCTGGTCATTTGTGCGGTGACGGCACCCGATGAACCATACGTCAGGGTGGCAGGATAATAGAAATCATCCTGCTCAATATAATACTGGCCGTTTGATTCTCTTAATGACGGCGCGGGACTATTGCTTAACATTCCCCCGTTGGTATCGATATAGCTCACCGAAGTAATGGTCCGGCTATTTAGCTGGGTGACGCTGCTGTAGAGAGGCGTTCCATTGGTGGCACTGATATTTACAGTTCCGGTTCCGCTGGCGGTATCCCAGATTGCGGCCGTGGTGGCCTGATAATAAGCTGGCTTGCCGTCGGCTCCCGTGTCCTGAATGTAATACCGGCCATCAGTGGCGTTTCGCACCAGTTGCGGCGAGTTGTATGAGCCCGTCGGATACCAGGTTACGCTGACATTGCCGCTGTTCAGGTCGATATTACTGGCGCTTCCAGAAACCTGATTGATATCTGAAACCTTACCGCTGATGCCACGAATAACAAAATCCTTCAGGCCGATACTCTCTACGCTGAAATTTTTCGATAAATCGAGGGAGATTTTTTCATTATCTCGGGTACCGACCTGAAAACCGACGGTACCCGCACTGCCATTCAACAGATTGATGCCGTTAAAGTCGACAGAGCCGTTCAGGCGGTCGATTTCTTTAAGGTTTAAGTTAATTTCGGCCTGAATGGTATCGGCATCCACCAGGGTATTGGATTCACTGAGCCCTTTGACTGTAAGCTCGCGAATACGTTGCAAACGATTGTTAATTTCATCCATTGCGCCTTCGGCCGTCTGAATCATCGACAAGCCATCACCAGCATTCCGCTGCGCCTGCTGCAGCCCATTTTGCTGGCTGGTCATGCGGTTAGCAATCGCCTGGTTGGCCGCATTGTCCTTCGCGCTATTGATACGCATGCCGGAAGACAAATTGCGGATAGACTGCTCCAGGGCAGAGGTGTTTTTTGCAGATTGACCCCGCAGCGTTAACGCCATCAGGTTAGTTTTTAGGCTCAGCATTTCGATATACCGATACAGGTTTCTCTGAAGCTGTTATCGGTCGTACAGTAGATTAGTTGATGATTTATTTGAGCCTTAACCAAATTTGGTAGGGGGCGTGGCGCATAATTGCGAATATGTTAATGCGTTCCAGCGTTACGAAGATGCCCAAAAACCGATAATAACCCTGCCAGTGGCAAGGTTTAAGGAGCATTACATGCCAAAAGCACTACTCATCATCGATATGCAGAATTTTGTCACAGAGAGAATTCAGCAAGGCGTGGATTACTTCCCGCATAACAGCATTGAAAACATGACCTCTGTAATTGAAAAATTCAGAAAATCAGGCCTTCCCGTCATCCACGTTCGCCACCAGACGCCTGAACAGGGCTCGCTTTTCCATCCCAGTTCCCCCTCCAGCTTACCCCTGGACGCCTTCAAAGAATCAGCGAACGAACCGGTCTTTATCAAACACACCTCCTCCGCGTTCAGCTCAACGGGATTACTGGATTATCTTCAGGATGCGCAAGTTTCAGAGGTTGTTGTCACTGGCGCGGTGGCCGGATTTTGCGTTAACTCCACCGTCAGAGCGGGCGCTGATCTGGGGTTAAAGATGACGGTGCTAAAAGATGCGGTAATCAGCTTTGAACTGAGGCAAGCTCAGCTCAGTGCAAAAGTCATTCATGACGTCACCCTTGCGCTGCTTGCGGCCGATTTTGCCCAGGTTATCCCTGCAGTGGAATTACAGGTATAATCTGCCCATCATTTGACAGATTTCAGAAACGACGATGACCAAACTCACACTACAAGAGCAGATGCTGAAAGCTGGCTTAGTCAGCAGTAAAAAGCTGGAAAAAGTGCAGCGCACCGCTAAAAAGTCCCGCGTCCAGGCGCGCGAAGCCCGGGAAGCGGTAGAAGTGAATAAGCAGGCGCAAATTGAGCGCGATAAAGAGCTTAGCGAACAGCAAAAGCAGGCGACGCTGGCAAAAGAGTATAAGGCGCAGATCAAGCAGTTGATTGAGATGAACCGCATTGTGATTGCCAAAGGCGATATCAGTTTTAACTTCACCGACGGCAATCTGATTAAAAAAATCACTGTGGATAAGACCACGCAAAAACAGCTGGTCAATGGCCGTCTGGCGATTGCGCGTCTGGTTGCTGAAGCGGGTCGCGAGAGCGAATACGCCATCATCCCTGCCGTTGTGGCGAATAAAATTATGCAGCGTGATGCGAGCTATATCGTCTTCAGCGGCGAGCTGACGCAGGAAGCGAAGGATGAAGACGATCCATACGCCGATTTTGTCGTGCCTGATGATTTGATGTGGTAACACTTAAAGGCCACCTCCCGACGAGGTGGCCTTTCTCCATACTTATCAGCGCTCGTGGAACGCCTCCGCTCTGGCGCGCAGAATCGGTTTCAGCAGATAGGCCATCACCGTTTTCTTACCGGTAATAATATCCACCGACGCCACCATTCCCGGAATAATTAACAGCGGCTTTTCATCCGTGCCGAGATGGTTTTTATCGGTGCGCAGGCGAATCACGTAAAAACTCTTTCCGTCTTTGTCGGTTACCGTATCAGGGCTGATCTGCTCCAGCGTTCCCTTCAGGCCGCCATAGATGGTGTAGTCGTAGGCGGTGAACTTCACCGTTGCTTCCTGGCCCGGACGTAAAAACGCAATGTCCTGCGGGCGGATTTTGGCCTCCACCAGCAGCTTGTCGTCCAGCGGCACAATCTCCACCAGGTCGTTGCCCGGCTGGATCACGCCGCCGATGGTATTGACCATCAGCTGCTGCACCACGCCGCGCACCGGCGAGGTGACCAGGGTACGGTTCACCCGGTCGGAAATCGCCTTGCCCGACGCCTCTATCTTGCTGAGATCGGTTCGCGCCTCGTTGAGCTGCCCCAGCGCCTCGCTGCGATAACGCCCGCGCGTTTCGCTGACTTTGCTCTCAATCTCCTTGATGGCCGCTTCCGCCCGGGGAATGGCAAGGGTCACGGAGTCGAGCTGTCCCTGGGTCTCTACCACGCCACGACGCAGGCGGAGCACTTCGACTTTGGAGATCGCCCCTTTCGCCACCAGCGGTTCAGACATGGCGACCTCCTGCTGCTGCAGCCCCAGGCTACGACGGTACTGGCTGGCTTTGCCCTGGAAGTCGAGCAGCTCCTGCTTCTTCTGCACCAGCTGTTCGTTAAGCCCCGCCAGTTCGCTCTGAATGCGTTTGTTGACGCTGGCGAAGAGCTCCATCTCACCGCTGGCGATCTCAGGCGCCTTCTTCACTATCTCCGGCGCCAGGGTCAGGGTTGTGGCATCGTTCAGCTGCGCAGTCAGACGCTGGATGCGCGCCTGGAGCGCCAGCCGGTCGGCTTCGCTCTCCCCGGCGTTGGAACGAAACTGGGTATCATCCAGACGCAGCAGCGGCGCGCCGGCTTTCACCACCTCGCCTTCATGCACAAAGACTTCGGCCACGATCCCACCCTCAAGGTTCTGCACTTTCTGCAGACGTGATGAGGGGATCGCCCGCCCTTCCCCGCGCGTCACTTCGTCAATGCTGGCCAGCGATGCCCAGAGGATCATGGCGATAAAGAAGGCGAAGATAGCCCACAGCGTGACGCGCACCACCCGGGGGGCATCATCCAGCAACGCTTTGTTGACCTCGTTGGTGGTAAACGGTGCGGGCTGTTTATCTCCTGACAGCCAGCTCATCAGGCGGCTAAGCGTCTCAACGATTCGCATGAATTTGTCCCTTCTTCAGCGCACTCATGACGCTCTCTTTCGGGCCATCGGCAATGATTTTGCCGTTGTCGACGATAATCAGACGATCCACCAGCGTCAGCAGCGACGCACGATGGGTGACCATTAGCAGCGTTTTGTTGGCAATCACCGGCACGAGCGCCTTTTTGATCAAATCTTCGCTGGTGTTATCCATCGAACTGGTGGGTTCGTCCATTAACAGCACCGGCGGGTCGAGCAGTAGCGCCCGCGCCAGGGCGACAGCCTGCCGCTGGCCGCCGGAAAGGCTCATTCCCCGCTCACCCACCTGCATGTTGTAACCGGAGGGGTGACGACGGGCAAACTCGTGCACCCCGGTCAGGGTAGCCACCCGCAGCATCGTCTCGTCATCAACGTAGCTGGCGCCATACACCAGGTTCTCCCGCAGGGTGCCGCTGAACAGATGAATATCCTGCGGCGCGTAGCCGATGTTGTGCCGCAGGTCGTGAACATCGATCTGACGGGCATCAATGCCGTCGATCAGCACATTCCCGCTGTCCGGCTGGTAAAACCCGACCAGCAGTTTCGCCAGCGAGCTTTTCCCGGACCCACTGCGACCAATAATCCCCACCTTCTCCCCGGGCTGGATCGTCAGCGAGACGTTGCTGAGCGAGGCATACTGATTGCCGGGATAGATAAAGGTCACATCGCGCAGCTCAATGGCGCCGGAGAGGGTTTCCCGCTTCAGCGGCACTTCGTCGTCCTGCACCTCCTGCTCAAGATCCATCATCCGGTCGATGGTGGCCTTGGTCATTCGCGCGCGCTGGTAGCGGGTGATGAGGCTACACAGCTGGCCGATGGGCATCATGGCGCGACGGTGCAACAGATAGCAGGCAATCAGCCCGCCCATGCTCAGGTTGCCGCCGATAATGATGTAGACCCCGGCCACGATCAGGGCCACGCCGCTGAACTGCTGCAGCCAGGCAGTAAAGTTCACCGCCACATAGGAGAGCGACTTCACACGCAGTTCCAGCTTGCTCAGCTGACCGGTGAGGTGCTCCCACTGATACTGACGCTCGCTCTGGGCGTTGTTGATTTTGATGGCATCCAGGCCGGTGAGCGTCTCGACCAGCATCGCCTGGCGTTCGTTAGAGAGCTGATAGGTCTTCCTGACCCGGGACATCAGCGGGCGCTGGATCAGCCAGTTCACCAGCAGCGCCAGCGGATAAGCGAGCAGCGGGATAAACACCAGCGGACCGCCGATGATGCCAATGACCAGCAGGATCAGCAGGGTAAAGGGCAGGTCGATAAAGGCGGTCAGCGTCAGCGACGACAGGAAGTCACGAATCGACTGGAACTCCTGAAAATTCTGCGCAAAGCTCCCCACCCGCTGCGGGCGGAGCTTCATCTTCATCCCCAGCAGCCGCTCGAACAGCGCCGAGGAGACCACCAGGTCGGTTTTTTTGCCCGCCAGATCGAGGCAAATTCCCCGCAGGATCTTCAGCACAAAGTCGAACACAAAGGCAATGCTGATGCCAATCGCCAGCACCCACAGCGTGGCGGTGGCCTGATTAGGCACCACCCGGTCATAGACATTCATCACAAACAGCGGGGCGCTGAGGGCCACCAGGTTGACGAGGAAACTGGCGACCACCGCATCCAGGTAGAGGGATTTCGACAGTTTGAGCGTGTCCTGGAACCAGGCTTTGGTACGCGGCAGTGTAGCCGTCGGCTGGGCATCAAACTCATGCTCCGGAGAGATAAAAATCACCCGGCCGCTGTAATTCTCCGCCAGCGTCTCTGGCGACACGGTGATTTCACCGCCCTCCGTTTCGCTGGGTAGCAGCCGGGCGCGCTGCTGCGCATCCCAGCCAATCAGCACCGCGGCCTGATTGTTCTTCAGCAGGAGAATGGCGGGCAGAGAGAGCGCGGTGATGTTTTCAAGCCCACGCTGTACCAGCCGCGCTTTAAGCCCGGCTCGTCCGGCGGCGCGGGGAAAAGTCTCTGTCGTCAGGGTATGGGCTTCCAGCGGCAGCCCCGCCGTCAGCACGTTGCGGCTGGTCGCGACATTATGCAATTTGCAGACGATCATCAGCGCATCCAGCAGCGGATCGTCATGGCTTTGCCGCGGATCCTGCCTGCCCTGCGCCTGCGGGGTCATCTCGATGCGATCAGCGGAGTCAATATCAGGCGTCATTCTCTGCCTCAGTGTTCTGCGGACGGGGTCCACAGATAAAAAAAGAGAGGGTTGTTACCGTTATCTCTGCCAGCAACAACCCCGTCAGCCTCTCAGGGCGTCTTACTTTAATTCAGGCAGTTCTGCCTGGGAAGATTTCGCCTGCCCGAGCGGCTCTGCTGCTGTCGGTGGCTGAATATTCAGGCTCTTAAGCAGTTCGCCGGTACGGGCGCTGATGCGGTAGGTGGTAAACATATCGACGAACTGCAGCTCGACGTAGCGGCGCTGGGCGCTGAACACTTCGTTTTCGCTGTCGAGCATATCGAGCAAGGTACGGTCGCCAAGGCTGAACTGTTCCTGATAGGCGCTACGCACCTGCACGCTGCGATCGGCGTACTCTTTGGCGATAGGTACCTGCTGTCCGGCGTTTTTCAGGGCATTCCAGGCCAGACGGAGATCTTCGTTCAACTGACGCTGGGCGTTGTTTTTCACATCCTGCGCCTCTTTCATTTTGTAGGCGTAAGAGGTGATCGTTGCCTGGTCGCTGCCGCCGTTATAGAGGTTGTAGCGCATGCGCAGCATCGCCTGCCACTCCTGGCTGTGACCGCGGGTTCCATCGATGTTGTTATCCATGGTACGGCCAACTTCAACGTTCACATCCGGATAAAATCGCGATTTTGCCGCCTCGTACTGCTGGCGGGTCGCTTCCACATCGGCATCGGCCTGTTTCAGCAGCGGGTTGTTTGCCAGCATGACGGTCCGCGCGGCCTCCAGCGAGGCGGGTACCGCGATTTTGGCGGGCATGACGAGAGTGTCAGGCTCTTGGCCGGTGATACTCTGGTAGTTGGCGCGGGCGTCTTCGAGGTTAGTTTGCTCGGTCAGCAGGTTGTTGCGCGCCTGTGCCAGACGAGCCTGGGCCTGCTCGAAATCGGCCTGACGCCCCACCCCCTGCTCGGTACGCAGGCGGATCTGATCGAACACCCGCTCGTGATTCTTAAGGTTATCTTCTGCCAGCGCCACCATCTTCTGGCGCATCAGCACGTCGAGATAGGTCTGGATCGCCTGCAATGCCGTAGATTCGCTGGTATTCAGCACCGTCCAGGCCCGTGAGTTGACCGTCGCTTTTTGACGGCCGACTTCGCTGGTAGTGGCAAAACCATTGAAGACGTTCTGGCGCAGATTGATGGCGGACTCGCTGCGGTGCAGATCGCGCAAGTGATCGCCTGCCGCACGGGTGCTGGCGTTATCGGTTTGCTCCCAGCCGGTACCGGCGGTGAGATCCAGGGTCGGGAGATAGCCGCCTTTGGCGGCGCGGAGATCCTGATCGGCGGAATAACGGCTGTTTACCGAGGCGTTAACTTCCGGGTGCCATAACAGGCTCTCTTTCACGGCCTGCTCCAGGGTTGTGGCCTGGCTACAGGTGGCGCTTAGCGCCAGAGTAGCCCCTATAACGAACTGACTATACTGTTTCATCTTATTTTTTTCCTTCATATCCCTTGATTGTTGGTCAATATTCACCAGAGAAACCCCATCAGAGAGAGGGGGAAAAATGTACCCTGCGATTTTGCGGACAGACGGGATCCCTCATCTGTCCTGAATAAGATTTGCCGCGCAGCGCCAGACCAGCCCTGCGCGGCGCCGGTCAGGCGTGTTCTTCCGGTTTGGCGATCAGGCTGTCGAGCATCGTATCGTTACCCGCGTCATATCCCTCCGTTCCGGCGATCTCGCCGCCTTCAGCAGGAACATGTTCAACTTCCGCCGGGCCATCCGCCGTGTCGCTCTGCGGCCCCGCCTGGATCAGCGTGCTGAGATCGTTATGCTCCTCATCATGAATGAGATCGCTAAAGTTCAGCTGCTCCTCCTGACCCGGACTCTGAAGCGTGAGGTTCTCGCTCTGCGCATCATCGACCGTTGGCGTGCCGGTGTTATTCGCACTGCTGGTGGTAAGCATCAGGTTGTCGTCATCGATTAACGATGCGGCGTGATCCGCGTTCGCCAGAATGTGGTCGGCGTCATGCTCATCAGCCGTCAGGCTGCTCGTCTGCTTGTGATTCTCTTCACTGTCGTTTTCAGCATGGTTCTCCTCAACGCTGTGGGCAGCCATCAGAGAGCGATCGTCAACGTTATCATCGGCGTGCTCTTCTCCGCCGTGGCTTTCGCTGACAAACGTCCCGCCCTCTTTTCCGTCAACGGTGAAGTCGGTTTCGTGTCGATCGGCGGCGGTGGAGTCTACTTCCAGCCCGATCTCCCCGAAATCGCTCTGACCGTCCGGCAGCTCAACGCTCACCTGGCCGGTGAAGTGCGAGATGTCGTTATCAAAGGTCAGGGTGTAGCTCTTCTCTTCGGCGTTGTAGCTGACGCTCGCATAGTTGCCGGTGAAGGTCGCGTTTTCCGGGATACCGCTCAGGGTGATGCTGTTAAGGTGATCGCTGCTGTCTGAGCTTTCGAGATTGACATCCAGATTCAGCGTCACCGTGTAGCTGACGGTGGTATTGCCACCGAGCTCAGAAGAGGGTCCGTCACCAAATACCACCCCTTCAATGCCGTTGGCATTCTGGAACGGCGATTTCCCGGTCTCGTTATCGACGATATGCAGGTTATCTATGTCATTGTTCTTACCGTTCTGTGGATGGTCGACACCGGTAACGGTGTAATCAGCCTCATTCCCCTGAACAAAGATATAGTCCTTGCCCTCGCTGCTCTGAGGTAAGTCCTGGTTGCCGGTGATACCGTTGAGCGGCCTGAACTCATAGCGATCCTGCGGCCAGTCACCCTGCTGGTAATAGCCCCCGGTATGGTCCCCGACCACAAAGATATCGGTGTGGGTTTTGTCGCCATTATTGGCGTTGGCATTACCCTGGCTGTTGTAGTAGTGGATCTGATCCGGGCTGTCGGCCTTTGGTACGAAGTCGCCCTGAATCTTGCCATCCGGGCTATCCGGAGTCAGCCAGACATGGACGTTGCTGCCGATCGCCACAATCACGCAGTTCTGGATATCGTAACCGTTAGGATCGCCGCTGCCGCCGTTAACATGGATGATCTCGTTATCGGTTGTCTCGGAGGTTTTACTGCCGGGGGTGACGGTGACGGTGAGTTTGATGTCGGCATCTGCATCTGCGTCGGCATCGGCATCGGCGTCAGAATCGGCGTCGGCGTCTGCATCCGCATCTGCATCCGCGTCTGCATCGGCATCCGCATCAGCGTCGGCATCGGAATCCGCGTCGGCGTCAGCGTCCGCATCTGCATCGGCATCGGCATCGGCGTCAGAATCGGAATCGGAATCCGCGTCGGCGTCCGCATCGGAATCCGCATCGGCGTCTGCATCCGCATCTGCATCCGCGTCGGCGTCGGCGTCGGCATCGGCATCGGCATCGGCATCGGCATCCGCATCGGCGTCTGCATCCGCATCGGCATCTGAATCAGCGTCTGCATCTGCATCTGCATCTGCGTCCGAGTCGGCGTCAGAATCCGCATCGGCATCCGCATCGGCATCCGCATCCGCATCCGCATCCGCATCCGCATCGGCGTCGGCGTCAGCGTCGGCGTCGGCGTCCGCATCGGCATCAGAATCAGAATCGGCATCCGCATCTGCGTCGGCATCAGAATCAGCATCCGCATCCGCATCGGCGTCAGAATCGGAATCTGCATCCGCATCCGCATCAGAATCCGCATCGGCATCGGCGTCTGCATCCGCATCAGCGTCAGAATCGGAATCTGCATCCGCGTCCGCATCCGCATCAGAATCCGCATCGGCATCTGCATCTGCATCTGCATCTGCATCTGCATCGGCGTCGGCATCGGCGTCTGCATCCGCATCGGCGTCAGCATCGGCATCGGCATCAGAATCGGCATCCGCATCCGCATCGGCGTCTGCATCCGCATCGGCGTCCGCATCCGCATCAGCGTCGGCGTCGGCGTCGGCGTCAGCATCTGCATCCGCATCCGCATCGGCATCTGCATCCGCATCCGCATCCGCGTCGGCGTCCGCATCGGCATCAGAATCGGCATCCGCATCTGCGTCGGCATCTGCATCAGCATCGGCGTCAGCGTCCGAATCGGCATCTGCATCTGCATCTGCGTCGGCATCGGCATCGGCATCGGCATCGGCATCGGCATCGGCATCGGCATCGGCATCGGCATCGGCATCGGCATCGGCATCAGAATCGGCATCCGCATCTGCATCCGCATCCGCATCCGCATCGGCGTCAGAATCGGCATCCGCATCTGCATCCGCATCCGCATCCGCATCGGCGTCAGAATCGGAATCTGCATCCGCATCTGCATCCGCATCTGCATCGGCGTCGGCATCAGAATCAGCATCCGCATCCGCATCCGCATCAGAATCCGCATCGGCATCGGCGTCTGCATCCGCATCGGCGTCAGTATCGGAATCCGCGTCGGCGTCAGCGTCCGAATCGGCATCTGCATCTGCATCTGCGTCGGCATCGGCATCGGCATCCGCATCTGCATCCGCGTCGGCGTCGGCGTCGGCATCCGCATCAGAATCGGAATCTGCATCTGCGTCCGAGTCGGCGTCAGAATCCGCATCGGCATCCGCATCGGCATCCGCATCCGCATCGGCGTCGGCATCCGCATCGGCGTCGGCGTCAGCGTCGGCGTCGGCGTCCGCATCGGCATCAGAATCGGCATCCGCATCTGCGTCGGCATCAGAATCAGCATCCGCATCCGCATCGGCGTCAGAATCGGAATCTGCATCCGCATCTGCATCCGCATCTGCATCGGCGTCGGCGTCGGCATCAGAATCAGCATCCGCATCGGCATCCGCATCAGAATCCGCATCGGCATCGGCGTCTGCATCCGCATCAGCGTCAGAATCGGAATCTGCATCTGCATCTGCATCCGCATCCGCATCAGAATCCGCATCGGCATCGGCGTCTGCATCCGCATCAGCGTCAGAATCGGAATCTGCATCTGCATCTGCATCTGCATCAGAATCCGCATCGGCGTCGGCGTCGGCGTCAGCGTCTGCATCGGCGTCAGAATCGGAATCGGAATCCGCGTCGGCGTCAGCGTCCGAATCGGCATCCGCATCGGCATCAGCGTCAGCGTCGGCGTCGGCGTCGGCGTCGGCGTCGGCATCTGCATCGGCATCTGCATCGGCATCCGCATCTGCGTCGGCATCTGCGTCAGAATCGGCATCCGCATCAGCGTCTGCATCAGCGTCGGAATCTGCATCAGCGTCGGCATCTGCATCTGCATCTGCATCGGCGTCAGTATCGGAATCCGCGTCGGCGTCAGCGTCCGAATCGGCATCTGCATCTGCATCTGCGTCGGCATCGGCATCCGCATCTGCATCCGCGTCGGCGTCGGCGTCAGCATCTGCATCCGCATCCGCATCGGCATCTGCATCCGCATCTGCGTCGGCATCTGCATCAGCATCAGCGTCCGCATCCGCATCGGCATCTGCGTCCGCATCTGCATCCGCATCGGCATCCGCATCTGCATCTGCATCAGCGTCAGCGTCAGCGTCCGCATCAGAATCATCAATATCGAGCAGCGTTAATTCTTCCGGGGGCTCATCATCGGGGAAATCCAGCCCAATCGTCGGGTAGCCTGCAGTGGGGTCAACAATTTCGCCGGTAAGATCGAGCACGACGTGGGTATGTGACCCGCCGCCGCTGCCGCCTGGCTCGCCGCCAGAATTACCGGATTGCGGACCTGCTGCTGTCGCTTCCAGGGTTTGGGTCGGGTCCTGCCCGTCGGCAATGGCCTGCTGCATGGCAGCAACATCCTGCTGCACCGCCGCTGGGGGCTCTGTGACCACGTGCCCTGAACTGTCCCACTGGCTGTCACGCCCCAGATCCAGCTGTTTGCCATCCGCCAGAGATAAGGTGATTGCGCCAGCCGCTCCCGTCTGGACGCTTTCTCCTTCGAGAACACTGTCGCCTTCGGTTAGCAAACGCTTACTGCCGTCAGGGCTGACGGCAAAGACCTGTCCGATTACTGCTTTGACGATCCCGGATATGCCACTCATATATTGTTTCCCACAATCTTTTTCTCGCCCAATTCATCCATTGCTCAGGCTCAGAATGCTAAAAGAGTATTTAATCTGTATTCGTAATAGGCTGTGCAACCAGGACAACAATACGCCTTTCTGCATCAGATTTATTGATGCAGGTACGGGTCAGGGCGCCATATTAATAGATGCTGTGAATAAAGAGGAATCTTAAAGGTCAGCACCATTAAAATAGGGAGCCAGGAAATTATTCCCCTGGTAATTGTTGATTAATCCCGGCACGCCACAAAGGGCTAAATAAGCCCCTCGTCGTCATCCGCGATTAATCCTTCCAGTCCGCTCAACGAGCGACGCGCCTGCGCACGGCTGGTGAGTTTGGCCTGCGCAGCAGGCGGCAGATCGGTAATGGTGATAACGCCTTTACTCATCAGAACCTCGATCAGATCCTCAAGCACACGCACCATCTCAAGGTCGCTTTGCCGTAGCTGATAGAGCGTGGCTTCGCGGATATCACGCTGGCGCAGCCACTCGTCAATCTCGGGCGTACAGAGATCGTGCTGTTCTGTCATTGCGGGAAAAGGTGTCAACTCCACCCGAATTATTCGTCTTTCTGTATCGCGTTCTACGTAATACATATTCAGCCTCTGTATAGCCTGTGAGGTTAATTTCCGCCCAGCGTACTGGCATCAGCAAAATAGCGTCCCATTGCGCCATACAGCCCCATTTTTTCAAGGATCGCCAGCTCGCCCGCAGTTTCTACTCGTTCGGCAATTAAGGGAAGATTTATCTGACGGGCGGCCCAGTAAATAGCCTCAATAAACAGTTTTTTATCGGCTTCGCTGTCTATATCGCGAATATAACTGCCATCAACCTTAATCCAGGCCAGACCCCATTGCGGCAAATTGCCGATAAGGTGGAAGCGTCCACCAAAATGCTGGATCCCCAGACGACAACCCAACGCCTTCAGACGGCTGACCAGAACATTCACCCGCTCGACATCGGGCAACTCATTCTCATCCAGCTCAAAGGTCAGCCAGGTTGCCAGCTGCGGCGCACTTTTCAGCGGCTGCAACAGGGCATTCAGGCTCTGGTCATCCGCGACGCTGGCCCCGCTGATGCTCAGCGCCAGCGGACGCGGTGATTTTGCCAGTTCACTTAGGGTCTGCTGGAGCATCACAATGTCCATGCGGCGGCTGAGATTGAGCCGGTGGATCCACGGCATAAAGCGTCCGGCAGGCACCAGCTCCCCCTCCGGGGTCTTAATTCGCGCGAGGATCTTATGATGCAGCACCTCACGCGCGCTGTTGCAGGCGTAGACCGGCTGTGAAAAGAGCGCAAAGTCGCCGCTTGTCAGCACCGCATCCAGACGGGTATACCAGCTGTGATGATCGTCTTCGCTCTCGGTGGCCGATGCGGTATCGGGCGTCGCAAAGATGCGCATTTCGGTTTCGGCTCTTGCCAGCGCCTGATCCGCCTGAGCCAGTACTGCCTGGGGCGTATCGCCTGGGTTAAACGGCACCAGGGCAAAATGCGCCACCGGCGTCACGTCGCTCATGCCCATCTCAGACAGCGCCTTCAGCTGGGTGCTGAGGGTGTTGCGCAGATTATCGAGCTCCTGGCCCAGGATCTGCGGGGCGATAATGGCAAACTCCCCGCCGCGCACGCGGGCTACAAACCCCTCGTTGTGGAAATAGTTGCGCTGCAGACCGCTCAGAATATCCGCCACGGCCACCAGCAGCTGATCGGATTTCGCCCCACCCAGACGCTGGTTAAGCCCCATCAGATCCTGCACCCGCAGCAGCATAATGTGGCCGGCGGCGTTCTCTTCATCACTCAGGCGTGACTGGAGCTGCATATCAAACGCCCGGCGGTTGCTCAGGCCGGTCAGGCTGTCGTGGTAGGCCTCCTGGCGCAGCGCTTCGGTACGCCGGGCCTGCTCGCTGAATAACACCTTGAGCTGGGTCACCATCATGTTGGTGGCGTCCACCACCCGGCGCAGCTCAGGCGTTTTTGGCAGCGCCTGTATATTAAGAAACTCGCGGCGGCAGATGGCCATCGCCTGTCCGGCAATATAGTTAAGCGGGCGCAGAATGCGGTTCAACAGCAGGGTGGCTGCCAGCACAAACAGCAGGCTACAGCCGATCAGCCACAAAAAGCTGGCAACGATACTGTTCCACAGGCGGGCCAGGGCGAACATCGGATGGCTGACCACTTCTACCCGGGCAACCTGCGTCCAGCCCCGCATCACAATGGCATCGCCTTCACCTGGGCTGAGGTTCACCAGCCGCACAAACCAGTGCGGTACACGGGTGCTCTGGGGTACGTCGCTGCGCTCGATAATCGGTTTATTGGTTTTAATGTCGATCACGCGAATGCGATAGAAATAGCCGCTGTCGAAGATGGAGTTCACCATCAGCTCGGTCATGGCCGGATCGTCGATATGGGTGGTCAGTGACACTCCCAGCGCCGTCGCCGCGTCCTGCGCGTGGGCGCTAAGCTGATTGCGGTACTGCTCCCGTGAGCTTTCCAGGGTAACGAAAAAGTTGCCGCAGAAAATGACGAGCGTAAATAAACAGATGCCAATCAGTAGCTGTTTATAAAGAGACATGGCCCTATCCTATTCATGAATTACAAATCCTTCTGCACGCATACGGGTGAGAAGATCCTGCCAGCGGGAGAGCCGTTTGCTGTCACCCACGCGTTTGTTGCCGCCAGATTGCGGCAGCCACAGCCCTTCGCCGTTAAACGCATACACCGGAAGCAGATCGGTACGCTGTGTAGCAGGCAAGATGGCGGTTTTCAGGTTATCCAGAACCAGTGGGATCGCCGTGGGGGTGGAATACCATGTCACCACCATGTGCGCCTGATTCAGTTCGAGTGCTTTAACATAGGTAATACGTAACTGGTTCGCCGGCACGCCCATTTCGCGCAGGGTGAAATATTTCGCCAGCGCAAAGTCCTCGCAGTCCCCTGCCCCCTGACGTAAAAACTCAATTGGCGTTGCCCAGTAATCCTGCTGCTTCCAGACGACGATATCATCGCGAAACGCCATCCGGGCGTTAAAAAACTGGTTAACCCGGTTTAAGGTGTCATGGATCGTGCCCTGCGACGGCTGTTTAAGCAACACTGCCCACTCATCAATCCGCTGCCGGGCGGCGGGGGTAGCCGGGCCATACAGCCGTTCGGTACGGGTGCTGATGGCGCTGAAATCCCACCCGGCGCCGAGTCCGGGGGAGATAACCAGCAGCAGCACCAGCCAGAGCGACAGCCAGCGTCGACAGCTCACCAGAAGAGAAGGATAAAGCCGCATGACGTAACTTACTGCTCGCCTGACCGGGCCAGCCAGCGCTTACGGTACGCGACATAGCCGGAAAGGTAGTGTTCAACATCGTCGATTCGCACGCGATAGCTGTGGTGACGAATAAAAAAGCTGCCGACGATGCGCGGCGGGTTTTTAAAGAACATCGCCAGTTCCGGCCAGAAAAAGCCGTTTGCCAGATAGCGGGCGCGGCTCTCCAGCGCCTGGTTGAACACCGTCATGTCGAAGCCCGCCAGCAGATGTTTATGCGGCGATGCCTCAAGCCGCGCGATCATCCGTGAGGCCGCCATCATCAACTCAAGCAGCGTAGGATAAGTGGTGACGCGGTTCTGAACGAAGTTGAGATGATCGCGCACGTTATCCAGCCCAAACTGGTAATAGCGCTCCAGCGGCTGGTAGCGCGTCAGCTCGTTGACGCAGTAGCTGAGCCAGTGATCGTGCGCCTGCCAGTGCTTCTGCACAATGAAATGATCCATCGCCCGTTCGACCATTGCCAGCCAGCGCGGCGCTTTAGTCAGTCCGTAAAGACGCATCAGCGCAAACGCCGCCTCACCGTCGTAATAGATAATGCGGTGCGCCGCCTTCAGCGACAGATCCCCTGCGTTCAGCACGTGAACAAACCCGCCCGTCTGCGGATCCTGCATAAAGCCGATCCCGTTCGCCAGCCGCGCCATCGGTTCCAGATACCGATCATCACCGGTCAGCTCGCTGTATTTCGCCATCGCCAGAATACACACCGCATTGCCGCCAAGCTTAATCTCATCCCCGGTATCGACCAGGAAATCGGCGTCGCTGCCGTCCGGTAGCCGGTAAGTACGAATAAAGCTGACACAAAGGTCGTTGAATGCCCGCTCGATTGCCGCGAACTGTTCAGGCTGCTGCGTCACTTCCCATCCTTCGAGCAGTGCATAGGTGGAGCTGGCGTGGCGCAAGGCGTTATAGGTGGGAATGGCGCGGTCGAAACAGGGGAACCAGCCGTACTGATAGCGCCCGGAGGGGGCGATCTGCCGGGCAAGGTAGTCGGTGGCGGAGGCGATCATCGGCTCAAGCGCCGTCGCCTGCCAGTCGGGTAGCTGGCGGTAGCCGCTGTTACGCCCGGTCGATTCGATGGGTAACAACTGCTCGCCGTCGCAAAACAGCGCCCGGGTGGTGAAGCGCCAGAGCGTCTGGTCAGGCTCCTCCGGCCAGCTCAGCACAGCGCCGAAGCGACGGCGGGAAAAATGGGCCAGATTAGTGGCATTGGGCGTGGCAACGCCGTGATCGCCATGATAGAGCAGCGCGTTGGCGGCAATCTCCTGCTCCAGCATCGCGTAGCGAAACGCTGGGTCCAGGCTGATGCCGAAGCGAAAATAGTTGCGTTTGGTCTTGGCTAAGCGGGCTTGCAGGTTATCCCAGCGCAGGGCCTGCACCTGATCCACAAGGTCAACGCGCAGCCAGCAAACCACCGCCCCACTCTTTTGCTGCCACTGCAGCAGCGCCTCTACGCCCTGCTGCCAGGCCTGATCGAAGCTGTCGCCAGAGCCCTGCACAATATGCGCACGGCTTTGACCATCGGAAGCACTAAAAAAGATCGCCCAGGCGGGGCAAATCGGCGGTTTGGGCGCGACGTCCAGCAATTCCATCGCCGGGCGGGTTTGCGCCAGTAATTGGCTGAGCGGCATTTTTACTCCTGATAACGCCTGAAGAAACCCTGTCAGAAAAATCCTAACCAGATAATACCATTATGTATGACAAGTTGTGTATTCTGTATATCTATGTTTCTTCCGGGGCAGTATTGTGAGTCGATGTTTCGCGGTAGGGATCCTGCTGCTGGTGAGCCTGTATGCGTACGCTGAAATGCCGCTGCTGTGGAACCAACCGGCCTCCCGGGAGCACTGCCCGACCGGCGACGAGGCCGTGTGGGTACACTACCCTCAAGGCAACGCCTGTATGCGCTATTTCAGCGCCGGAAATCTCCAGGCTGCCCCGCTGGCGGTGGTGATGTTAAAAGGCGACCGCGTCTCGCAGATAAAGCGTCCACCCGAAACCATTCCCGGTAACACCGTCGCCGACCAACGCCGTCAGGCCCGGGCCATTCTACGCCAGACCGGGTTGCCAACCATCATTATCGCCCGCCCCGGCACCTACGGCTCCAGCGGCAACCATTACCGCCGTCGCCAGGAGGAAGAGTTCCAGGCTATCAATGCCGCCCTCAATGCTATCAAGGCCCGCTATGGTATTCAGCGCGTTATTCTCAGCGGACACAGCGGAGGCGCCACCGCCGCCTCGGCGCTGCTGACTACCGGCCGCCGGGACATCGCCTGCGCGGTGCTCACTTCCGGCGCCTGGGGAATACTCGAGCGGGCGCAGCGCCTGCGCCAGCAGCGTGGCGAAGCCCCGGCGCCTGCACTGGACGGCACCGGCCTCCCTCACCCGTGGGATCCCCTCGACCACATCAGCGGGATCGCCGCCGATCCCTTCCGGTTGATCCTGGTGATCGGCAACCCGCAGGATCGCAATACGCCGTTCGATCTGCAGGCGCGATTCGCGGATGCGCTGCGGGAACATGGCCACCGGGTAGAACTGCTCGAACGCCCCGCCAGACCGCCGCAATTTCATAATTTGACGGGGAATGCCGGTATCAACGCCATTCGCCTTTGTCCGCTACGCGGATAAGCCCAAAAAAGCAGGAATAAAAATATGCGCCAGAAACCGCCCCGTCAGCCACGCGCAGAGACGCAAGCACCGGGATGGACCGCTGCCGAACTCGAAAAACTACCCGGTAGCGTCTGGTACAATCGCCCGGATGCAGGCTGGTGCGCCACTGACATTGTCCTTTTTCATGATAAGGCGCAGCCTGGCCATCCCTGTCTGTTTGTCGCCATCGATCCCGACACCTGGCACAAGGGCTCCGGCAACACCGGAGTTTACGCTGGCTGGGATGATACTCATCTTTCGCTTCCCCGCCACGCCTCTCGCTACTGCGGGGCCATCGTCCAGCGCAAGGTTGATGGTCTGCCTCCGGACTTTCCTCAGCTGGTGGTGGGCAACAGCTATCAGGCCCTGCTTTGGCTTGCAGAAGAAGCCCGGCGGCGACTGGACGGTAAGCTGGTGGCGATCACCGGTACGGTAGGCAAAACCTCGACCAAAGAGATGCTCAACAGCATCCTGACAAAGCATATGTCGGTAGTGGCGAGCCGCGGAAACCATAACACCCGCACGGGGGCCTCCATCACGCTGGCGCGTGCAGTCTGCAATCCGCAGGCGGTGGTGATGGAGGTGGCGATCTCTGCTCTGTGGATGCGCAACGGCGGGATCGGCCCGCGTATCAAACCGCATATCGTCATTATTACCGAGATCGGCCTCACCCAGGTGGGCAGGAGCGTGACCTCTCTCGACGATGTAGCCCGCTTTAAAGCGCGCATCAGTCACGGTCTTATTCCGGGTGGTTACGCCATTTTAAACCGTGATATGGCCAGCTATGACACCGTGGCTGCGAGCGTCACCCGTGACGGTGCCCGCATCATCAGCTACGGGTTTGATGCCGACGCCGACGTGCGGATCACGGCGTTTACCCAGAATGCCAACGGGAGCCTGATCACGCTCAGCCTCCGTCAGCAGAGCCTGAATTACCGGCTGGCTGTGCCGGGCAAAGGCGCCGCCCTTAACTCGGTGGCCTCGCTTATCGCCGCCGATCTGCTCGGGGTGAGCCTGGCGGAGATCGTGGCCAGCCTCGAAACCTGGCGCAGCGATGATCAACATATGGGCATTTCCGCGCTGCCGCTGCCGGGCGGCGGGGCTGTCACCCTGATTGACGACAGTTATAACGCCGAATACCTCTCGATGCTCAACGCGTTTGAGGTGGCCTCTCAGCGAGCGCAGGAAGGGGGCGGCCGTGTGATCGCCCTGCTGGGGCGGATCATCAACCTCGGGGATCGGTCCGCCGCCATCCACCGCTCGCTGGCGCAGCCCCTGCTGGCGGCTGGCTGTCAGCAGGCATTTCTGCACGGTGACGAGATGTGTGCCCTGCACGACGCCCTGCCGGAGGAGGTTCGTAGCGGTCATTTCAGCACCGCAGAGGCGCTGGTGGAAGCCGCTGTGCCAGCGTTGCGCGACGGCGATATCGTGCTGGTCAAAGGGAGCGTGCGTAATTCCGACTTCAGGCGGGTTGTCGGCCTGTTGAAGCGCCGACTTACCGCGTCGCCAGCCCTGGCAAAAGGGCAAACCGCCCGCCTGCTGATGAATCTTACCACCGGCGAAACCCGGCTGTCTGAGCAGGGTGACAGCGCGTTTGCCCCCACGTACTTGAGCCAGCTGCTGCTGGCCGTCTGCCTGGCAGAACGGCTGCTGGCGAAAAAAATAGACCTTGATACGCCTGTTGAGATGCACGGCATCGCTGCCCACGTTCTGCAGGGCAATCCGGCTCTTGGCCTGCAACGGGGGGGCACGGCAACCGTGAAATCGCTGGTGCAGGGGATGCTCATCCACAACGCCTGCGACGCCGCCATTCATCTGGCGGAAACGCTGGCCGGCAGCAGCGCGGAGGCGTTGAAGGCGCTGCGCAGCCTTGTCGACCAGCTGGAGATGCGCCACACCCATATCAATAACGTCTCCGGTCGGCCCCGCCCCGGCCAGCGCACCACGCTTAGGGATATCGCCAGGCTGATGCACCATTTCCAGCTGCGCTACCCGCACTGGCTTACGTGGCTGGGTGAGCACGAGGCGGCCATCGGCGAGCGGGTCTACCGTAAAAGCGGCAACCTGCACAGCAACGGCAGCGCATGGGGACAATTCTGCGCCGGACGCTGGGGCGTTGCGTTGCAGTGGATCGCAGGCGAACTCTGGCTGGCCTGCGCTGCCGGGGCGGATGACGCCTTTCATCTCGACTATCTGCTGGATGGGCTCCTGGCCGGAGTTGATGGCGCAGTGCCGGCACCGGTGCCCGTCGAACGGCACATCGACAAACCTGTGGCGACCCTCACCTTGTTGGGCGACACCTACTTTGGCGAGTGGTATACCCGCAAGCGCCAGGCGCGGGGTCTGGATGATGCCCTGCAACGTTACGGCTACGATCACAGCTTTCTGGGTATCGCCCCCCTGCTGCGCGGTAGCGACTTCACCCTTGCCAACTTTGAGGCGGCCCTCGCCACCGATCTGCGCGCCAGTCTGGAAGGGCGAAAGCCGTTCTGCCTGACCGGGGATCCGGTCGCCTCGGTTACCGCCCTGCGTAAACAGGGTATCGACGCGGTGGCCCTTGGCAATAATCACGCCATGGATGCCGGACTGCCTGGGCTGGAGAGCACCCTGGCGGCGTTTGGCGACGGCGGCATTGCCTGCATCGGCGCCGGACGCAATGCGCAGCAGGCCCACGCTCCGCTGGTGCTGACGGTGGGCGACAGACAGTACAAGATTTTCAGCGCCTACTGGTACCGGCGCTACATGGAGCAGGATTGCGCCTTTTATGCCCGCCCACGTCGGGCAGGGGTCGCCTGCCTGAGCGGCGGCCTGGCTGAACAGCTGCGTCTGGAGAAAGCACGCCCCCGGCCAGCCACCACTATCGTGCTCGCTCACTGGGGGCTAGATTACCAGTGGACAACGGTGGGACAGCGGGCGCTGGCGCAGCGTCTCTGCGAGGCCGGAGCCGACCTGATTATCGGTTCCGGGCCGCACATGGCAGGCGAGGCGGTAAAACTGGGCGAAAGTCTGGTGGTCTACAGCATCGGCAATGGGGTGTTTAACAGTAACGGTGAATACCAGTCGCGTGGCGTGCCGCCGTATGGCTTTGTCGTCCGCCTGCGGCTTGGCAATCCGCAGCCGCAGATCGCGCTTCTGCCGATCCTGACCGACAATAAACAGACTTTCTGGCAGCCCCGCCCGGTGACCGGGGCGGAATTCTCAGATCTGATCGCGCAGCTTACCGCGCAGGGCATGCCCATTACCCAGGAAGAGACGTCCGATGCGGGCTGGCGCGCCGTCAGTGAGGAGGGTGAATGCAGGCTGATCATGCCGCTGGCGCACCTGGCCGGGAGGTAAGCAGAATTTTTAAGCGATACAACTACCTGAATTAAAATTCCCGATTACATTTAAAAGACGTCACTCCGCTGTGCGACAGAGTCAGGACAAACTGATGAGCGTGCTACTGCAAAAAATGCCCCGCTGCGGGGTGGTGTTGTTAACGCTGCTTCTGAGCGTAAGCGGTTGTGCTAGCCATGATAAGAATCCCAGCCGGGCGCGTGTAGCGCCGAAATATGTTCGCCCTGCGCCTGTGAAGCCCGCGTATAGCGCACCTGAATCGTTCCTGAACGCGCCAGAAGCGTCCCCTGCGCCGCCCGTAAGAGTAAAAAAACGGCCTCAGGATAAAGCCGCCGAACCGCCCGCGCCCCAGGTCATGCCGGTGCTGGATAACTCGTTGCCGGAGCAGATCTGGCAACCTGCGATCACCCGTCAGACCAGCCTGGAGCTAAAATCATGACGGAACGCGCTCTCGGTGAACTGGAAAACCGGGCCGATATCAAGCGCCCCACGCTGCCGCTGTGGCAAAACGCGGTGGTCATTCTTCTCACCCTCACCTATCTCATCTGCGAGCTGGCCTTTAACTCGCGCCTGCTCGACCTGGTGGGAAGTCTCTCCACCCCCGATGACATCCACAATATGGAGCGTTATGGCCGGGCTTTAACCGCTATCGCCGCCGCGCTGCTGATGTTCCAGCTGGTGCTGGCGTGCAACGCCTGGCTGAAAAAACGCGGCATTGCCTTTCCCGCCCCCTGGGTGGCAGGCATGGTGTTCTCGCTCTGTCTGCTCACCGGCGTGTTGACATGGCAAACGGTGGAGCGGGTTATTGAGCGCCAGGTCGCCCAAAGTACCGGCGAGTTTCGCCAGAAGTCGATGCTGGCGCAGCTCTACCAGCAGTCTTTAATTGACGGGCACCAGACGCTGGAGGGGATCCCGCTTGATGACGATGGCAGTCAGCGCGAAACCTGGACCAGCCCATCCGGGAAAGCGTTTCTGGCGATGCTGCCGCTACTTATGAGTTCGGTCAGCCGCTATCACGAACTGCTTGAGCGAGAGGCGGCGCAAAACCTGCGCGACAGCATCAGCGTTCAGGAGGGCGGGCTCCTCGGCTATTACAAACTCTGGCTGGCCGCGCGCGCGGACATTTATCAGGACTATCTCGGCTATAACAGCGATACCCGGAAAAATGGGCTTTATCATGGGGTGACAATCCCGGCCCGCCTCGACTGGGAGACATTTTTTATGCTGGACCCGGTGCAGAAAAGGCTGCGGGAAAAGCTGGCCCTGCCGCTGCAAACCCGGGTGCATCCGGAATATCCCAAAAACGATGCCCTGAAACAGTTCGCCCTGGCATTGCAGGCTCCCCATCTTGACTACGCCGTGCAACAGCAACTCCCCCGCCTGCAGGCTGCGCTGGCCAGCTACGGCACGGGCGGAGCAAATGAAAAACGGGGCGAGGATGCGGCGCGGGCGGTGATTGTTCCTCCCATTGCGCTGATGTTCTCCCTGCTCGGCGCCCTCACCCACCTGGCAAAACTGCTCTATCTGCTGCTTCTGCCGTTAAGTGCCGCCCTGCTCTCTGTTACCGCCTGGCGGCCCGTTCGCCTGCTTAACCGCCATCCGTTGATCTTCCCGGTGCTGTTAATCTGCCTGCTGCTCGGCCTGTGCAGCGTGACCAATAACAGTATTACGGCTTCTCCGGCCTATCAGTCGCTGCGGCACGCATTGCAGGGAGCGGAAGTGGCGATCACCAATACCCCCTCATCCCTCAGCGGCGGCACGCTGTTGCGGGGGATCCATACGGTCAGCATCGGGCAGAGTTACAGCTATCCGTTGAATCATGCCATACGCCAGAACGTGTTGCTCGGCTTTGATTTTGGATATGGAAAGCCTGACTAATCGCGTTTTAATGTGAATAAAAACAGCCCCGGTTTGAGCCCTTTTATGGGTTATTTTTTGCGCAAAAAGTAGTGTTAGCAGTTAAGATATATCAGTGCTACATTACGCCGCCCAGCGCCGACAGCCTTTTTTCAGACCTTGGGCATATACGGTAATCACCATGAACCAATAGTATTAACGCAGGTCTTAATAGCATTCCGGCGTAGCGCCAGTCTGGGGCTACCAACATACTCTCCATAAAGGTCGTTTTATCTTGTCTCAATGCAAATTCACGCGCACGCTTCTGCACCCGCGTTACTGGTTTACATGGTTTGGTCTGGGTGTCCTCTGGCTGCTCGTGCAACTTCCTTATCCGGCGCTACGCTGGCTCGGTGCCAGCCTCGGAAGTCTTTCGCGTCGTTTTCTGAAGCGCCGTGAATCTATCGCTCGCAGGAACCTCGAACTCTGTTTTCCGGCGCTCTCCCCTGAAGAGCGTGATCATCTCATTAGTGAAAATTTTAAATCTATCGGCATGGCGTTACTGGAAACGGGGATGGCCTGGTTCTGGCCGGACTCGCGGGTACGTAAGTGGTTTGACGTTGAAGGCCTGGAAAATTTGCAGCGCGCGCAGGCAAAAAACTGCGGGGTGATGGTGATCGGCGTTCACTTTACGTCGCTGGAGCTGGGTGGCCGGGTGATGGGGTTGTGCCAGCCGATGATGGCCACTTATCGTCCACATAACAGCGCCCTGATGGAGTGGGTGCAGACGTGCGGGCGCATGCGTTCAAATAAGGCGATGATCAGCCGCAATAATTTACGCGGGCTGGTCAGCGCCCTGAAAAAAGGCGAAGCGGTCTGGTTTGCTCCGGACCAGGACTATGGCCGCAATGGCAGCAGCTTCGCCCCCTTCTTCGCGGTAAAGGAGGTGGCCACCACTAACGGCACATTTGTGATTCACCGTCTTTCAAAGTCGGTGATGCTGACGGTCACCATGGTCAGAAAAGACGATAAAAGCGGTTATCGCCTGTTTATCATGCCGGAGATGGAGAACTATCCCCAGGAAGAGGCGGCCGCCGCGGCTTACATCAACAGGGTGATCGAGAGCGAGATCATGCGTGCGCCGGAACAGTATTTATGGGTGCATCGCCGTTTTAAAACGCGTCCTGTGGGGCACGCTTCCCTCTATCTTTAACCCCGTTGAAGGTTAGTTTCTTTTAGAAACTAACCTTTTCAATCACCTGTAATCACTCAGGTTTATCGTTAGCACGCTATCTTGCCGAACGACAATTTATTACCCGCCGAAATTAAACTGTCGCCGTTCCACGACACTCGTAAGTCATGGAAATTATTTAGAAAAATGCCTCTTGTCACTCCCGAAATTTAAGCGTACATTAGCGCCGTCTGGCTACCTGAAAGCACAGAATTCTGAGCTGGAGTCGTGGCTGAAACGGGATAATTCTCATTTCCGCCCCGGCCTGACTTCACCTCTCTATACTCAGTTGGACTCTATTTTTTATTGCGTATCACGAAATACGCGGAGCGATGAACGTGAAATATTTCTTTATGGGTTTTTCAGTGATTTTGTTCGCATGGGTCGGTACGTTTGCCCTGATGATGAACTGAGCAAAGAAAATGTAGTCAAAAAAACAGGCGCCCGAGGCGCCTGTTTTTTTTGGGGTTACTGACCCGCCTGCTCTGGCGTCGGCTTTGTTACCTGGGGCAGTAATCCGTCGGCGCGGAACATGCTTTTAATGCCCCTCACCGCCTGACGGATACGATCGCTGTTCTCAATCAGCGCGAAACGCACGTGCGTATCGCCGTAGTCGCCAAAGCCAATCCCCGGGGAGACGCACACCTTCGCATCCTGGAGGAGTTTTTTGGCAAACTCCAGCGACCCCATCGCGGCGTAGGCGTCCGGGATCTTCGCCCAGACGTACATCGAAGCTTTAGGCATCTCCACCATCCAGCCCGCCTCATGCAGCCCTTTGACCAGCACATCGCGACGGCGTTTATACTGGGCGGCAATGTCCTTCACACACTGCTGATCGCCTTCCAGCGCAGCAATGGCCGCTACCTGCAACGGGGTAAAGGTGCCGTAGTCGTGGTAGCTTTTGATACGTGCCAGCGCGTTGACCAGCGTCTTGTTGCCGACCATAAAGCCGATACGCCAGCCCGCCATGTTGTAGCTTTTCGACAGGGTGAAAAACTCCACCGCAACGTCGCGTGCGCCGGGTACCTGCATGATCGACGGCGCTTTCCAGCCGTCATACACGATATCGGCGTAGGCCAGGTCATGCACCACCAGCACGTCGTAGCGCTTCGCCAGGGCCACC